>SHUQ01000018.1 GCA_009694585.1 Candidatus Nanopelagicales bacterium
TCGTTCACGACGCTGTCCGCGCGCACGCCCGCACCCCATTTCGCGAATCTATCTGGACCCAACTAGCCGAAGGCATTCGATTCGTGGCAGGTGACCTTGCTGACCCGGCGGCCTATCAGGAATTAAGTGCCACGGTTGCTGAGCTCGACGCCAATCGAGGCACGAGGGGTAATCACGCATTTTATCTATCTATTCCCCCTGGCCTCTTCCCGGTCGTTTTGGAGCACCTCAAAGCTTCGGGTTTAGCCCATAGCCAAGAGAATGCATGGCGACGAGTTGTCATTGAAAAGCCATTCGGCCATGACTTAGGCAGTGCCACCGAGCTGAATCGCGTAGTGAGCGAAGTATTTCCCGCGGAATCAGTTTTCCGAATTGATCATTACCTAGGCAAGGAGACCGTCCAGAATATCTTGGCGGTGCGATTCGCTAACACCATGTTCGAGCCGCTATGGAATTCAAATTACGTTGACAATGTGCAAATTACAATGGCCGAAGATATTGGCATTGCCGGTCGCGCAGGCTATTACGATGGCATCGGTGCCGCACGTGATGTAATCCAAAATCACTTGCTGCAACTCCTTGCGCTCACCGCTATGGAAGAACCGCTCTCTTTCAACGCAGGCGACATCCGCATGGAAAAGGAGAAAGTGCTCACGGCAATTAAGTTGCCCAAAAACCTAGACCTGCACACCTCCCGTGGTCAATACACCTCGGGCTGGCAGGGTGGTATCCCAGTAAAGGGCTACCTAGAGGAAGATGGGATCTCTCCCACATCTATTACTGATACCTTCGCCGCAATTCGCCTAAATGTGGAGAATCGTCGTTGGGCAGGAGTGCCATTTTATTTGCGCACCGGTAAGCGACTCGGACGCCGGGTTACCGAAGTTGCTATTGTCTTTAAGCGGGCTCCGCATTTGCCATTTAGGAAAACAGCTGTAGAAGCACTGAGTAATAATGCTTTAGTATTTCGCATTCAACCCGATGAAGGCATAACAGTGAAGTTCGGTTCCAAAGTACCAAATACATCAGCGATTGAAGTCCGCGATGTAACGATGGATTTCCAGTACGGCGATTCGTTCGTTGATGCCAGCCCTGAGGCTTACGAACGGTTGATCCTCGACGTCCTGCTCGGTGATCCGCCACTATTTCCTCGACCTCTCGAGGTCGAGTTGTCCTGGCGGATCCTTGACCCTATTTTGGATAGGTGGGCAGAGCTGGGACGACCGGACCAATACGTATCCGGGGGCTGGGGTCCGGATTCGGCTTATGACTTGATCGCGCGCGACGGGCGCACTTGGCGGCGGCCATGATCCACCTTGAAGACACCAGCGGAGGCGCCATCGCCGCCACCATCGCTCGCGAGCGCAACCGATTGGGTTCATCACCCACCGGAATGGTGCTTACCCTGCTCATTTTGACGGGTGAGGACACGCAATCAGATGTAACTGCCGCAGCAGTCGAGGCAGCCAGAATGCACCCGATGCGCGTCGTGACTTTGATTCCAAGAGGTGGCGATTCACAGACTCGCCTTGATGCCGATATCGCCGTTGGTGGAGATGATGGACCAGGTGAGATCGCCGTGCTGCGATTGCGCGGGCTGCTCGCAGAGCATGCAAATTCGGTGGCCGTCCCGCTATTGCTTTCCGATACCCCCGTGGTTGCCTACTGGCCCGGTGAAGCACCCAAGGTGCCAGCTGATGATCCAATCGGTAGAAACGCACAGCGTCGAATTACCAATGCAGCTGGAACCCTAGACCCCCTGCGCTCGCTTCTGGTTCTACGCGATGGCTACCAAAGTGGCGATACTGATCTGGCCTGGACCCGGCTTACCCCGTGGCGTTCGGTGCTGGCATCGGCTTTGGACCAACCATTCGGCGTCATAACCAGAGTTGAAGTTTCAGGTGAGCTAGGCAATCCAAGTTTGCCGCTGATGACTTCTTGGTTGCGCCTACGGCTCGGGGTGCCCGTTACGCTAACCTGGAATGAGGGCTCAGGTATCACCGACATTAGCCTTTTCGCCGGGGATGCACATATTAAAGTAATACGCGCTGCAAATTCCGCAGCGAAATTGATCCGCACCGGGCAACCAGATACGACGGTCGCACTTCCTCATCGCGACCTAGCAGCGCTCCTTGCGGAGGAGCTCCGCCGGCTCGACTCTGACGAAACTTATGCGAGCACAATCGCGGGTATTGACGAGTCGGAATGCACTTTGTGAAAGCCGTCGAAATAATAAGGCATCAAAGTTCGCAATCCCTCGCCGACGCGGCCGCGGCCCAACTGATCACCACCATCGTCGAAGCGCAAACTTCCGGGGTTCGGCCGCACATCGTCTTAACTGGCGGTGGAATTGGCACCGCGGTATTGGCTTCTATCGCTAGCAGTTCGGGCTTAAATGCCGTGGACTGGTACGCACTGGAGATTTGGTGGGGTGATGAAAGGTACCTGCCCGCCGGTGACCCAGAACGTAATGAGACCTCTGCCCGGGCCGCGCTCTTGGATTTGGTGCCCATTCCGGTGCCCAATGTGCACGCAATCGCCGGACCCGATACCTCGGTGGATGCCCAAAGCTCTGCCGCGTCATACGCAACTGAACTAGCGCGCTTCCGCAGGCCTATGGACCACGCACCGGTCCCAAGTTTTGAAGTGGTGTTACTCGGTATCGGACCAGATGGCCACGTGGCATCGCTCTTCCCAGAACAACCCGCATTACATGATCACCGTGTGGTGACCGCAGTGCAGGGCGCGCCGAAACCGCCGCCTAATCGAATCACAATGACACTGCCCACCATCTGTGCGGCACGCGAAGTTTGGGTCCTCGCCAGTGGTATCGAAAAAGCAGCGGCGGTCAGGCTGGCGCTGGATCCGGCAGCCGGTGTCTTGCAGGTACCAGCTGCCGGGGTACGGGGTCGCGCACGCACCCTGTTTTTGATTGACGAGCAGGCCGCTAGCAAGTTACCGCCGAGCCTTGGGCGCATAACCGCCTAGTGGCAAGTCACCGACCAGACCTACGGGCGGATTTTTTCCATTGCCTCCGCCAAGATAGCGGCCCCATCTTTGTCCGAACGGCGTTCTTTTACATATGCCAAGTGCGTCTTGTAGGGCTCTACTTTTTGTGGTGAAGGGGGATTTGCCTCATCAGGCCCAGCCGGCAAACCGCACCGCGGGCAGTCCCACTCTCCAGGTATGGCGGCATCGGCCGAAAAACTGGGTTTTGACTCATGGCCGCGGCAACACCAAAAAGACGCCCAGATGCGCGGGGACGCCTCGCCACGTTCGGCTTCGCCCATTGGGCCCGCACCGACACGGCTACCGCGAATTGCACTGCCACCCGCCACAAGAACTCCTTTCGAAGGTTGGTTAACTACCGGTTCGAACAAGTAGCCCAACGGCAATTACGCTCGCCGCCCAGACTAAGCCCAAACCAACGGTTAATCGATCCAGGTTGCGCTCGGCAACACTCGAGCCACCGATTGATGAGCTGACACCGCCACCGAACAAGTCAGACAGGCCGCCACCTTTGCCACGGTGTAGTAAAATAAGGACAATCAGCAAAACGCTGGTTATCACCAAAATTACGGCAAGGGCAATGGTCAGGACCGCGAGCATGGCTTGAGGATACGCGGTGGGCTAGGCGGCCGGTTCGGCTGGGTGCAGCCGGTAGCGGACGATACCCACAAAGTCATCTGGGTCGATACTGGCACCGCCCACCAAGGCTCCATCAACATCTGGATGGGCCATTATCTTGACCACGTTGCTGGATTTGACAGAGCCGCCGTAAAGGACTCGAACCCCCGCTGCTGGCTGCTTTCCCCAGACCGCAGCGATCTGGCCCCTGATGGCCGCACAGACCTCCTGCGCATCCTCTGGGGTTGCCACCTCACCGGTGCCAATTGCCCAGACTGGCTCATATGCCACCACTAAGGATGCCACCTGCTCAGCAGTCACGCCCGCCAAGGAGCCATCTAGCTGCGCCAAGACAAATGGCACTGCATTGCCACTATTTCGCACCTCAAGGGATTCCCCGACGCAAACGATGGGGATGATGTCACTACGTAAAGCCGCTTTGGCCTTAGCGTTCACAACTTCGTCTGTTTCGCCATGATGTTGACGCCGCTCGCTATGGCCCACGACAGCAAATGAGCACCCCAATTTTGCGAGCATAGCTCCTGAAATTTCACCGGTGAAGGCACCGGACACCTGGCCGGAGATATCTTGTGACCCGTAAAGCAGGTCGTACTTGTCTCCGTCAATCAGAGTCTGTACCGATCTAATGTCGGTGAACGGTGGCAGTATTACAACATCGACAGCCGCAAAGTCCTGCGCATTTAGTGCATAAGCCAACTTCTGCACTAGTGCGATGGCTTCGAAGTGGTTCATATTCATTTTCCAGTTGCCAGCCATCATCGGCTTGCGATCTGCCACGACTAATGCCTTTCGTCGAGAACGGTGATCCCGGGCAAGATTTTACCCTCGAGAAACTCCAAACTAGCTCCACCACCGGTACTGATGTGGCTAAATGCCGATTCGTTGAGACCAAGCATCCGAATTGCGGCGGCCGAGTCACCACCACCGACAACGCTCATGCCAGGTGTCGCCGCGACGGCTTCGGCCACTCCCTTGGTTCCGGCCGCAAATGGCTCCATCTCAAAAACCCCCATTGGGCCATTCCACACTACCGTGCCCGCATCTGCGATTTTCGCTGCGAAAAGCGCCACCGACTTCGGCCCAATATCTAGGCCTCGCCAGCCAGCCGGGATCAAGTCGCTGGCAACGCATTGCACATTTGCATCAGTACTAAATTCGTCCGCGATCACCACGTCGACCGGCAACAGGAGTTCGACTCCCGAGGCTGCCGCCTGCGACATAAAACCTTTGACGGTGTCGATCTGATTAGCTTCCAGCAACGACTCGCCGACCTGATACCCCTTGGCTGCCAAGAACGTGAAAGCCATACCGCCGCCGATCAGTAACCGGTCGACCCGACTGATCAAGTTTCCGATCACTCCGAGCTTGTCACTTACTTTCGATCCACCAAGCACAACTACATAGGGGCGATCTGGGTTAGCCAATAACTCACGGAAAACCTCTGTCTCAGACACCACCAACCGTCCACCTGCAGAAGGCATCAGACGAGCAATATCGGTCACCGAAGCCTGTTCGCGGTGCACTACCCCAAATCCATCGGAGATAAAAATATCGCCGAGCTCGGCAAGTTCGCCCGCAAGTTCTTCGCGCTCCGCAGCCTCCTTGCTCGTCTCCCGCGCATCGAATCTAATATTCTCTAAGAGCAACACATCACCGGGTTCCATATGTGCTATCAGTTCTTTAGTTATTGGTCCGGTGATGTCGGTGCCAAGGGGAACTTGACACCTAAGTAGTTCACCCAAGCGGATTGCCACGGGGCTCATACTCAATTCGGATTTGGTTACGCCCTCGGGGCGCCCCAAGTGTGCAAGCACCACAACTTTCGCCCCGGCCGAACGCAATTCCTCAATCGTAGGCAAACTAGCTCGGATACGACCATCGTCGGTGACCATCTGCTGGCCCGCAATGCCATCAGTCAGTGGCACATTAAAATCTGAACGAACAAGAACTACTTTCCCGGCGACATCTAGGTCGGCGATGGTGCGCATGCCCGACCGACCTAGAGGGTTGAGCCGACGAACGCGGTTAGATCGACCAGGCGATTGCTGTAGCCCCACTCGTTGTCGTACCAACCGACAACCTTTGCCATGTTGCCATTGACGTTGGTTAAGCCGGAATCAAAAATGCAGGATGCGGGGTCGGTAACAATATCGCTCGAAACAATTGGATCCTCGGTATAAACCAAAATTCCCTTGAGCGGCCCATCCGCTGCGGCTTTTATTGCCGCGTTGATTTCCTCTTTGGTCGCGGCCGTCTTCAACTCCACGGTTAAATCGGTTGCTGAGCCCGTTGGAACCGGGACGCGCATTGCATAACCGTCAAGCTTGCCCTTGAGCTGTGGCAGCACCAAACTAATGGCTTTAGCGGCGCCAGTGCTGGTGGGGATCATGTTGATCGCCGCCGCGCGCGCCCGACGCAGGTCACTGTGTGGGTAGTCAAGGATGCTCTGATCATTTGTGTAGGCGTGAATCGTGGTCATCAACCCGCGCTCAATCCCGAATGAATCATCGAGAACCTTGGCCATGGGAGCTAAGCAGTTAGTTGTGCAAGACGCATTCGAAATGATGTTGTCGGTAGCTCGATTGTATTTATCTTGGTTGACTCCCATCACAATCGTGATGTCCTCGCCCTTGGCCGGCGCGCTGATTATTACCTTCCTGGCTCCAGCGGTGATGTGCTTTCCAGCACTGTCAGCGTCCGTGAAGAAACCGGTTGACTCGATGACGATGTCAGCACCAACTTTGCCCCAGGGCAGAGCGGCCGGATCACGCTCGGCAAACACCGGAATACTGGCTCCGTCGACAATGATGGCACCGTCAGCGGCTGACACAGCAACGCCGATACGGCCCAAGATACTGTCATATTTCAGCAGGTGTGCGAGAGTTTTGGTGTCAGTTAGGTCATTGATGCCGACAATTTGAATATCAGCACCGCTAGCGCGAAGTGCGCGGTAAAAGTTGCGGCCGATCCGGCCGAATCCATTAATGCCAACCTTGATGGTCACTTGAACTCCTCAGTGAAAGAACCCATGGACAAATACCGCTATTTCGCACCATTTAATGTCAACGCTCTCCGGCCAATCCTACCGGTTCTCAGGAGTCGTCTTCATCTGGGCCCAGTGCCGATTCGGTGTCCGGAATCCCTAAGTCCGACGCTCGCTTATCGGCTAAAGCCAATAAGCGACGGATTCGGCCAGCGATCGCGTCCTTCGTCATCGGTGGCTCCGCTAAAGCCCCTAACTCTTCCAAGCTGGCCTGTTGGTGCTCAAGGCGTAAACGTCCGGCGACAGCTAAGTGATCTGGTACCTCGTCGCCCAAAATCTCCAATGCTCGCTGCACTCGGGCCCCTGCTGCCACCGCGGCACGCGCCGAACGACGCAAATTGGCATCATCGAAATTAGCCAACCGATTTGCCGTCGCCCGCACTTCCCGGCGCATTCGGCGTTCCTCCCAAGCCATCATCGATTCGTGAGCGCCTAAGCGGGTAAGCATCGCCCCGATAGCGTCACCATCGCGAATCACTACCCGATCGACCCCGCGCACCTCACGGGATTTTGCGGGAATTCCCAGCCGCCGGGCTGCGCCTACCAAAGCTAAAGCTGCCTCGGGTCCGGGGCAGGTAATTTCCAAGGATGAGGACCTACCCGGCTCGGTCAATGATCCATGGGCTAAGAATGCCCCGCGCCAGGCTGCTTCACACTCCCCTACCCCGCCCGCAACTATGACCGGAGGCAGACCCCGCACTGGGCGACCGCTGGCATCAACAATGCCGGTCTGCCGGGCGAGCACCTCACCGCCTTCAACAACACGCACCAAATAGCGCGAGCTTTTGCGCAAGCCACTTGGCTGCAACACCACAATCTCACTTTCATGGCCGTAAATCTCAAAAAGATCCTTCTTGAGTCGCCGCGCAGTCGCTCCGGTATCGAGGTCGGCCTCGATCACGATGTGGCCCGCAACTAGATGCAGGCCGCCGGCAAAGCGCAAGATGGTTGCGACTTCAGCCTTCCGGCAACTTGCCTTGCTGATCTCAACCCGGCTAAGTTCATCCTTAACCGCAGCGGTCATTGCCATGGTGCGCATCTTGCCATGTCTGGCAAGCACCCTCTTGGGGTACCGACTCTCGCCCTCAAATTACCGATCCGATGGCCACCGCGAGGCGATCGGGATCATGCTCACCCGGGCGTGCACCTCTTGGGTAAGTCAGTGTGCCAAGTACCAGTTCTGCACCGATTCGCTCGCAACTACTTGTCAATGCCACCAGGTCGTCAACGTGGCCGGGGTCTGCGATCACCGCATCGAGCAATAGATCTGGAACCAAATCGGCAAGAACCATGAGATGGCGCTCAACCGATGACCCAGACATCTCGGTGTCACCTTTCGGATCCAAATTCAGCACCAAAATCCTCCGCGCTGGACTGCTAGTAATGGCAAGCGCCAGATCTGGTAGCAATAAATGCGGAAGCACCGACGTGTACCAAGATCCCGGCCCCATCACAATGACATCCGCCTTGAGAACAGCGTCGATCGCCTCTGCGCAAACCGGCGCATTCGCTGGCTCAATTCGAATACCAACTATGGTGCCCGGGGTGGTAGCCACGGCCTCTTGCCCTCGCACGATCACGATATGTTCAAAGTTTTGGGGATCGAGTCCTTGTACGTCAGCAATGATCTGCAAGGGCACCGTGCTGCACGGCAATACCCGACCCTGTGCCTCGAGCAAGGCGCCAACCCAGTCCAATCCGACTACGGGATCTTGAGTTTGCTCCCACAGCGCATAGATCAGCAGGTTCCCAAGTGAGTGGCCGGCAAGATCGCCCGCACCACCAAAGCGGTGTTGCACTACTTGGCTCCAAGTACGACCCCAAGTGTCATCACCGCAAAGTGCGGCAAGTGCCATTCGCAGATCCCCCGGCGGTAGAATCCCATATTCATCGCGCAGACGCCCGCTTGATCCACCATCATCTGCGACTCCAACCACCGCTGTAATTTGATCGGTGACGCGGCGCAGTGCTCTCAAAGTGGCGGCTAACCCATGGCCGCCTCCGAGGGCAACCACAGTGGGCCCGGCACTTCCGAAAACCAGTGCACCACGTTTACTCACTCGCGGCCTAGATCACGATGCACCACGAGAGTTTCAATATCGTCCTGGCGCAACCGACTTGCCAAATCTTCAGACATAGCCACACTGCGATGTTTGCCCCCGGTGCATCCCACCGCAATCGTCACATAACGCTTACCCTCTTCGACGTATCCCGGGGCAATAACTCCAACAATGCGCGAGTACAACTGCAAAAAAGTCTGGGCGGCTGGCTGTGCTAAAACAGCCTCCGCCACTAGATCATCAAGTCCATTCAAAGGATGCAACTCCGGTATCCAGTGCGGGTTGGGCAGGAATCGAACATCGGCAACCAAATCCGCATCTACCGGAATTCCGTATTTGAATCCAAAGGACATGACAGTGGCATGCAGTGTCATTACATCTTGATGGCCAAAGGCGGCCTCAATCTTTCGACGTAAGTCATGCACATTTATCGTCGTCGTGTCGATCACTACATCGGCAATTGCTCGCATATCCCCCAACGCAATACGCTCAGCAGCCAAGCCGTCCGTTAGCCGCATGCTGCCTTGTAAAGGATGCGGACGCCGAGAACTTTCAAAACGGCGCACCAGTGACTCGTCGGATGCTTCCAAAAACAAGGTGCGCACCAGAATACCTTCATGACTTAGTGACTCAAGGGTGCGATTTAGGTCTCTAAAGAATGACTTACCCCGCACGTCGACTACTACAGCAACCCTTGAAATATCTTCGCTTCCGCGTGCCAATTCAATAGCTTGCTGCAACATGGATGGCGGCAGATTATCGATCACGAACCAACCCAGATCTTCAAGCACATGCGCCGCCGTGGATCGTCCCGCACCGGACATTCCGGTAACTAGCACCACATCAAAGTTGACTGAGTCGGCGCTAACCATCAGCGGTCACGTCCTTATTCTGGCTACTAAGTTGATCCTGATCATGTAGGGCTGCGGCAATTGTCGCAGCAAGCGCCGGGCCGATACCAGCAACAATACATAGTTCGGCGACCGTTGCTGCCCGTAGCACGCGCACGCTACCGAAATGACGCAGGAGTGCCTTGGCCCGAATCGGCCCCAGCCCGGCAATATCATCGAGTGCACTAGCCGTGGAGCGTTTACCGCGCCGCTTTCGGTGCAGGCCGATAGCAGTTCGGTGGGCCTCATCGCGAACCCGCTGCAGCAGATACAAGGCCTCACTGGTTCGCGGCAAGATCAACGGGTCGGGGTCATCCGGTAGCCAGACTTCCTCGAGTCGCTTGGCTAGCCCAATTACCGGCACATCGGTGACCCCCGCCGCCATTAAGGCATCCTGCGCCGCCCGCACCTGCGGTTGACCACCATCGATCACCAGCAACCCGGGTGGGTACGCGAACTTGCGCTTTTGCTCATCATCGGGCAGTTCAGTTTGTTCCTCATCAACTGATCTAAATCTCCTGGTGACAACTTCCGCCACCGCACCGGTGTCATCGGCCGTAACGGTCTTAATGATGAAACTTCGATAGTCGCGCTTCTTCGGCAAACCATCTTCGAACACCACCAAGGAGGCAACGGTGTCTTGGCCCTGCAAGGTTGAGATGTCGATGCATTCGATCCGCAAGGGCACATCGGCAAGACCGAGTACCTCCTTGAGTTCCTGCAGCGCCTTACTGCGTGACGTGAGGTCAGAGGATCTTCGCAATTTATGCAGGGCCAGGGTGTGCTGAGCATTCACGGCCGCAGTTTCCATGAGTGCCCGCTTATCGCCTCGCTGCGGCACTCGAACCGAGACCGCTGAACCCCGTTTCTCCGACAGCAAAGTTTCCCAGACTCCGTTCGCGTCCAATGGGACCGATACCAATACTTCGCGGGGAACATCAACTTCATCGTCGTAGATTCGCTGCAAAACTCTCTCCAGATAGCCACTGCTGGACAGTTCTTCGGACTTCTCGAGAACAAAGCCTCGCTCGCCTCGAATTCGGCCGTCGCGGACATGGAATATTTGAATACCTGCCTCGAATTGCTCTTCGACCATCGAAATCACGTCAGCATCGGTGTTATCAGCGAAAACAACTGCATTACGTTCCATCGCCGCCCGAAGTGCCCCTACTCGGTCGCGCAATCGCGCGGCCTCCTCATAGCTTTGGGATTCCGATGCCGCGTGCATCGCGCGTTCAAGATCACGAATGAATGATTCGCCCTGCCCTGCCATAAAAGCACAGAAATGATTAACCAGAGTTCGGTAGTCGGCAATGCTAATACGATCCACACATGGGGCACTGCACTTGTCGATATAGCCAAGCAGGCATGGGCGCCCCACCTGCTTGGCTCGGCGGTAGACACCGTCACGGCAGGAGCGGATCGGGAACACCTTCAATACTTCGTCAACGGTGTCGCGAATCGCCCAAGCATGGGCATAAGGGCCGAAGTACCTAGTACCTTTTCGTTTTGCCTCGCGGACAACAGATACCCGCGGGAACTCCTCACCAACAGTTACCGCTAAGTACGGATAGGTCTTGTCATCGCGAAATCTCACATTAAACCGGGGGTCGAACTCCTTGATCCATGCGAATTCGAGGGTTAGTGCCTCAACCTCGTTTCCAACCACCACCCAGTCGACACTCACAGCGCTCTCAACAAGTGAGGCAGTTCTCGGGTGAAGAGTTGTCGGGTCGGCAAAATAACTACTTAGTCGCGATCTCAAGTTGCCGGCTTTACCCACATAAATTACCCGCCCATGACCATCACGAAAACGATAGACCCCAGGGACAGTGGGGATATCGCGCGGGCGCGGTGGTGTCACAAGGTTGACGCTAGTGCAAGTACTAGCTAAGCCAGCACGATGCTGTCGCCCTGCAGCACAATGTCGGCCACCGTGAGCCCCTGCTGGGCCGGCCCTTGAATTACCGACCCGTCCTCGGCCGAGAAGATCGAGCCGTGACATGGGCAGACAATTTGGTTTTCGGACACTTCGGCGACTAAGCACCCTTGGTGCGGGCAGATGGCGGTAAACGCCTTAAAAGTCCCCGCAGCCGGTTGCGTAATCACTATCGGGGGCTCAGGCGAGATCACTCCCCCTCCTACGGGAATCTCACTTGCCGCTGCCAAGGCCCCAGCAACTGGTGCCTCCACGGCTGCGGACTGCACACCGGGTGCTGAGACCGGCGCCGATGCCGGCTCCGGTGTGGCAGCTGGTGAACTAGATCCACTACACGCAGCCAACGCACCGCCGACGATTACTAGACCGCCCGCGGCAAGGACGGTTCGGCGTTGCACTCCTGGCTGCTCGGTTGTCATTAATCCTCCACTTCGGTCAATTGGCTTTCGCCTTCTTAAGTTTAGGCTGCGCCGACCCTAACCGCTCGCGCAAGAAATCGCCGGTAAAACTACCGGCGGTGACGGCAACTGCCTCCGGGGTGCCGGTTGCCACCACTTGACCGCCACCCGAGCCACCTTCGGGGCCCATATCGATAACCCAATCGGCAGTCTTAATAACGTCAAGATTGTGCTCAATGACGACAACGGTGTTGCCTTTGTCAACAAGGGATTGCAGAACTCCCAGAAGTTTGCGGATATCTTCGAAATGCAGTCCGGTAGTTGGCTCGTCCAGCACATAAATGGTTCGGCCGGTCGAACGTTTTTGTAGTTCTGCGGCCAATTTCACCCGCTGGGCTTCGCCACCGGAAAGCGTAGGCGCCGATTGCCCCATCCGCGCATAACCCAGACCGACATCAACGAGGGTTGACAGGTGTCTGGCGATTGGCGGCACCGCGGCAAAGAACTGCAGAGCTTCCTCAATCGACATATTGAGAACATCGGCGATGGTCTTGCCCTTGAAATGCACCTCAAGGGTCTCACGGTTATACCTTGCGCCCAGACATACTTCACAGGGTACATAAACGTCGGGAAGAAAATTCATCTCGATTTTGATAGTGCCATCGCCAGAGCAGGCTTCGCAGCGACCGCCCTTCACATTGAAGCTAAAGCGCCCCTGTAGGTAGCCACGCACTTTGGCTTCGGGGGTTTCCGCGAAAATTTTGCGAACATGATCGAAAACCCCCGTGTAAGTGGCTGGGTTGCTGCGAGGAGTCCGCCCGATAGGGCTTTGGTCGACGTGTACGACTTTGTCAATATGCTCGAGCCCGGTGACTTTCTTGTGTTTACCCGGCACCAACCGGGCCCCATTTAGATCTCGTGCCAGCACATTAAACAGCACATCGTTGATAAGAGTCGACTTGCCTGAGCCACTGACCCCGGTTACCGCGATCATACAACCAAGCGGGAACTCGACCGTCACATTACGCAGGTTGTGCTCTGCGGCACCGTGCACAGTGATAACTCGATCACCGACGGGTCGTCTAATCATCGGAACCTCAATGGCACGGGCCCCTGTCAGATATTGACCGGTGATGGAGGCGGGCTCCGCAAGCAAATCCGACAAAGTGCCGCTTACCACAATCTGCCCGCCATGTTCACCTGCTCCTGGGCCGATATCAACAATCCAATCTGCGGTACGAATGGTGTCCTCGTCGTGCTCCACGACTATGAGCGTGTTGCCCAGATCCCGAAGCCGTATCAATGTCTCTATCAGCCGATGATTGTCGCGCTGGTGCAACCCGATACTTGGCTCATCCAGCACATAGAGCACCCCAACCAGCCCCGACCCAATTTGGGTAGCCAAACGAATCCGCTGCGCCTCTCCGCCAGCCAAAGTTCCGGCGGGGCGATCAAGTGACAAGTAGTGCAGTCCCACATCCATCAAGAACTGCAACCGCTCATTAATCTCCTTCAGAACCCGCATCGCAATGGTGGCGTCGCGCTTGGAGAGTTTTAGACCACCGAGCAACTCGGCCATTTTGCCGATCGGCAGACCAGCGATCTCGGCAATTGAGTGACCACTAATCGTTACCGCAAGTGACAGTGGCTTCAGCCTGGCACCCTTACAAGCGACGCAAGGAACTTCGCGCATGAAGCCCTCAAAGCGCTCCCGTGCCGCGTCGCTGTCCGAGTCGGAGTGACGGCGTTCGATAAATGGAATAACACCTTCATAGCTCGTGTAATAGGACCGTTGACGGCCGTATCTATTGCGATACTTGACATGTACCTCGGTGTCGTGGCCGTAGAGCAGTGCTTTCTTGGCACGCGCTGGGAGTTTCTGCCAGGGGATATCCATGTCAATGTCAAGCTCTTCGCAAAGCGCTTCGAGCAATCTTTTGAAATAGTCGGAGACATTGCCCCCCGCCCAGGGCGCGATGGCACCTTCGCGCAGACTTAGCTCACCATTTGGTACTACTAAATCCGGTTCGACTTCGCGGCGGGTGCCGAGCCCCGTGCACTCAGCGCAGGCCCCAAATGGCGAATTGAATGAGAAGGAACGAGGTTCTAACTCCTCGAATGACACACCACACTTCATGCAGGCAAGGTGCTCACTGAAGACTCGCTCGCGATTGGCGTCCTTCTCGGGAAGATCGATGAAGTCAAGAACCACCACCCCGCTCGATAAGCGCAAAGCTGTCTCGATCGAATCGGTAAGGCGCCTGCGCGAATCTGCTTTCACCGTAAGCCTGTCGACCACCACGTCGATACTGTGTTTCTCCTGCTTCTTCAGCTTCGGAACTCCGTCGAGCCCGACAACGAGCCCATCCACACGCACGCGCGAGTAACCCTGAGCCTGCAGCTGCCTAAACATCTCGCTGTATTCACCCTTGCGCTCCCGCACCAGCGGAGCTAACACCTGAAATCTGGTATCAGCGGTTAGCGTGAGTACCTGGTCGACGATCTGCTGCGGTGCCTGCCTGGCGATGGCTTGTCCGCAGTCCGGGCAGTGAGGCTTGCCGATGCGCGCATAGAGTAATCTCAAGTAGTCGTATACCTCTGTGATTGTGCCCACGGTAGATCTGGGATTCCGCGAAGTCGACTTTTGGTCAATGGAGACGGCCGGCGACAGACCTTCGATGAAATCCACGTCGGGTTTATCCATCTGGCCTAAAAACTGCCGTGCGTAGGCGGACAGACTCTCCACATATCGGCGCTGGCCTTCGGCGAATATCGTGTCGAAAGCCAGGCTGGATTTACCCGACCCGGAGAGTCCAGTGAAGACGATCAGAGCGTCGCGCGGCAACTCCAGCGAAACGTCCTTAAGATTGTGTTCGCGAGCACCCCGAACCACCAACTGGTCTGGCACTAGCAAGCCTCCGGGGTCTTAGGTTCCGCACGGAAATGGACGGAGAAGTAAATGTATACCGGAAACGTAGAAGTCGGTGGCAGCGCCGATGTCCACGAGTTGCCCCAACTAATAATCAGCAAGCTTGCCGTGGGGCCCTATAACAACAATGCCTACCTCCTCCGCTGTCGGCGAACAGGGGCCCAACTTCTCATCGATGCCCCAAGTGAGCCTGAGCGACTGCTCTCCCTGATCGGTGCCGACGGGATTGAGACCGTAGTAACCACCCACCGCCACCACGACCACTGGGGGGCGCTCGCTGAGGTGGTTTCTGCCACCGGTGCCCAGACCGCAGCGCACTTGTTAGATGCCCCGGAGATCCCCATCCCGACCGATTTGCTTTTAGCCGACCAAGATGAGGTGACTTTTGGTGACTGCACCTTGATCGCTATCCACCTGATCGGCCACACCCCCGGATCGATCGCATTGCTCTACCAGAATCCAGACGGTCCACCGCACCTTTTCACCGGTGATTGCCTATTCCCAGGCGGAGTCGGCAATACCGAACAAGATGCTGTCCGTTTCAACTCGCTAATCGTTGATGTCTCTACCAAACTTTTCGATCGCCTACCCGATGAGACCTGGGTGTACCCCGGGCACGGACATGACACCAATATCGGAAGGGAACGTCCTGAATTGGCGACCTGGCGCGAGCGCGGCTGGTAGCTAACTTTGGCGCTGGGTATTCGAGAACTCCCAGAGATCTAAATCATCAAAACTCACTACCTGTGATGCCACTTGCGTCCAACGCGCACGCAATTTGCGTACAGGCTCGGTCGAGTGGTAGCACGCCTGCGAAAAAATGATCGATCACATTGCGGAGTTCACCCTATTCTTGTCAGTTAACTTGACAACCTGATCTGGCTCACCGGACGCCGCCAATAAGGCCTCATAAATTTCGAGTTGGTGAGCCTGCAGAACGTGCAGTTCTCTCGTATTTGTGGGAACCACTAGCTCTTAATATGGGTGTCCGGTTAGGCAGTACTGATACCACTCGGCGTCACCAACAATATGTACTGCTAATTTAATCACGCTTTTATTATTAGCACTCAGTTTGGCGCTTAAAGCCTCGGGAGGCAGGAGCGTCAGCCGGTCAAATAGCAGGGCATCGCCCCAGATCAAGTGCCGCAGAGACGTGGTCATGTCGATCACGTGAACACTCTGTCACAGTGATCGCCACCGGGTGTTAACTTGGTGACCACAGGGCTTGTCTATCCCCTAGCCCTGTGGTTCGGTCCGCAAGCTTGCGATAGTCGTCACCGCAAGTACCACGACTATGAAGAGCAACGAGAACCAAACCGGTATCAGGGGCACAGCGAGACTGGTCGTTGCGTGAATCGCCTCAAGGATCAACTTGGCGCCGATAAAGGCTAAGATCAGCGCCAGCCCCTTATTCAAGTGGTGCAACTTGGCAAGAGATCCTTTCAGCAAGAAGTACAACTGGCGCAAGCCCATCAAGGCAAAAGCATTGGCGGCGAAAACCAAGTACGTCTCGCTCGTGATGCCGAAGACTGCGGGGATGCTATCGAGCGCGAAGAGTAGATCGGTCGTCCCGATAGCAATCATTACCATCGCCATGGGCGTCAACATCCGGCGCCCGGCTATCCGAACGGTTAACGCCGTACCGTGAAACTCACGGGTGGTCGGAAACCTCCGGCCTACAAATCGAACAAAGCCGTTGCCTTCGGGGTCAGGATCGCCACCTTTATCGGTCCAGACTTGGTAAGCAGTGTAAAACAAGAATGCCCCGAAGAGGAAGAAAATACCCGTGAAACGGGCAATAAGTTCAGCTCCAACAATGATCAGTGCTGCACGCAAAACCAGGGCAATGACAATCCCGACAAGAAGCACTCGGTGCTGGTGCGGATCTGGCACTGCGAAAGCCGTCATGATGATCAGGAAGACAAACAAGTTATCGACACTCAGTGAGTATTCGGTCAAATATCCGGCCGTGAACTGGGCTGCGAATGACCAACCGAAATAGAATCCCAAGAAGATGGCGAACAGCACCGCAAGGGATATATAGAAGCCCACCCAACGGGTCGCATCACTCGAACTAAAATGGTGTGGTCGCCGATCGACGATTATCAGGTCGATCGCGATCACCCCAATAAGCGCAACCACAGTTGCCACCCAAAGCCAAAAAGGCACCTCCATCAGGTCGCTTCGCGCATCCCGCGCAACTCACGCTTTAGGTCGCCAACCTCATCACGCAAGCGCGCGGCCAACTCAAAATGCAAATCAGTAGCCGCTTGATGCATTTGCTTGGTTAGATCGTCGATCAACGACATGAGTTCGGACTCCGGTGTGCCGGCAATTCGCAATCCCTTTCGATTCGAGACTGACTCCCGCATTAGCACATCGGTATCTGCATCCTCGCGTGCCAGAAGGTCTGTTATGTCTGCGATCTTCTTACGAAGTGGTTGCGGGTCTACGCCATGTGACTGGTTGAATGCCACCTGGATTGCGCGGCGACGATTGGTTTCGTCAATAGCCTTTCGCATTGAGGGAGTTATCTTGTCAGCATACATATGCACTTGCCCTGATACATTTCGTGCTGCGCGACCGATTGTCTGGATCAATGATGTTCCAGATCGCAGGAAACCCTCTTTATCGGCGTCCAAAATCGATACAAGCGAAACCTCAGGTAGATCCAGCCCTTCGCGTAGTAGGTTTATACCAACCAGCACATCAAATACGCCAAGGCGCAACTCGCGCAGGAGTTCAACGCGGCGCAGCGTGTCTACCTCCGAATGCAGGTATTGCACCCTGACCCCATTCTCGAGCAAATATTCCGTTAGATCCTCTGCCATGCGCTTGGTCAGAGTTGTGACTAATACCCGTTCTCCGCGGCTCGAGCGGTGGCGAATTTCATCCATCAAGTCATCAATCTGTCCTTGAGTTGGCTTCACGACAACTTCAGGATCAACCAAGCCAGTTGGTCGGATAACCTGCTGCACAACCTCCCCTTGCGTCTTGCCCAGCTCATAGGGTCCGGGTGTGGCTGAAAGATAAACAGTTTGGCCAATCCGCTCCGAGAACTCCGAAAACCGCAATGGGCGGTTGTCCATTGCACTTGGCAACCTGAAGCCATGCTCAACCAAGGTGCGCTTGCGGCTCATGTCACCTTCGTACATCGCACCTATCTGTGGCACCGTTACATGCGACTCGTCGATGACCATCAGGAAGTCATCGGGGAAGTAGTCAATCAGGCAATTAGGTGGGCTACCAGGCTCGCGACCGTCGATATGACGTGAGTAGTTTTCAATGCCTGCACAACTGCCCACCTGTCGCATCATTTCGATGTCGTAGGTGGTTCGCATCCGAAGTCGCTGCGCCTCGAGGAGTTTGCCCTGACCTTCAAATTCGGCAAGTCGCTGCTCTAACTCGGCTTCAATGCCGGCGACAGCACGATCCATCCGTTCGAGCCCGGCCACGTAATGGGTTGCCGGGAAAACATAAATCTCCTGATCCTCCGTCATAATCTCACCGGTCACCGGGTGCAGAGACATCAGTCTTTCGATCTCATCACCGAACATCTCGATTCGCACGGGATGCTCCTCATAGACCGGGTACACCTCTACGGTGTCACCGCGAACGCGAAATGTGCCTCGTTGAAATGCAATGTCATTACGGGTGTATTGAATGTCAACGAAGGCCCGAAGTAGCTTGTCGCGCTCCATGGTTTCTCCGACTCGTAAGCGCACCATACGGTCGACATATTCTTGCGGAGTTCCGAGCCCATAGATGGCCGATACCGTTGCGACAACAAGCACATCGCGCCGCGTCAGCAGACTATTCGTGGCCGAATGACGAAGTCGCTGAATCTCATCGTTAAGCGATGAGTCCTTCTCGATATAGGTGTCGCTTTGCGGTAAATACGCCTCTGGTTGGTAGTAGTCGTAGTAGGACACGAAATATTCGACCGCATTATTGGGCAGTAACTCCCGAAATTCAGTGGCTAACTGAGCGGCCAGGGTCTTATTGGGCGCCATCACCAAAGCCGGGCGTTGCAGCGCTTCAACCAGCCACGCGGTGGTCGCACTCTTGCCGGTGCCCGTGGCACCGAGTAACACATTGTCGCGCTCCCCCGACAAAATGCGCTTGGTTAACTCAGCAATTGCAGTGGGCTGGTCACCAGAAGGTTGGAAGGGTGCAATGACCTCGAATGGTGCGACCCGCCTTTGTAGGTCGGTCACCGGACGGGTCATGCACCAAACCTACCCGGCTCCGACTGGGGCTCGGGCTAGGGTGACTACAGATCAGACCACAGCCCGGCCACGGCCGCTTTTAGTTCAGCAGGTGAGCCGCTGTTGTCAATTACGTAGTCGGCGATTGCTAGGCGCTCATCCCGTGAGGCTTGTGCTTGCATCCGCCTTTCGACGTCTTCACGATCAAGGCCGCGCGAGGTGACCGAACGCTCTATCTGCAGCCACTCCGGAAGATCAACAACCACCACCAGATCCACCAAATCTAGTTGCTTGGTTTCGACCAAGAGCGGCATGTCATAAACCACCACCGCCGACTCTGGCGCGGTCTCGATGCGCCGGGCTGACTCTGCTCGGATCAGGGGATGCATGATGGCGTTGAGTCTCTTGGTGGCTTCTGGGTTACTAAAAGCTAGCTTCGCCAACTCCCCGCGACTAAGTGTGCCACTTTCAGTCAGGATCCGTGGGCCAAACTCGGCCACCAAAGCTCCCAGGGCCGGCTCACCTGGCTCGACGAGCTCACGTGCTATCGCATCGGCGTCAATGACAATGGCGCCGCGCTCAGCGAGCAGCGACGCCACCGTCGACTTACCAGATCCAATACCGCCCGTCAGGCCGATGCGCTTCACCCACCCAGCCTAGGCGAGTCACGGTTACTACCCTGAAAGTGAAGAGATTACTCCCCGGTCAGCTTGTCGCGAAGTGCCTGCAGGACCTCATCGGAGGCAAATGTGCCGTCTTCATTACTTGGTTCGATCGAGTATGAAGACTGGCCATCGCCGGTATCAACCGCAGCCGCCTTATCGGCGACGCGCGCTTCGTCAATCTGCTTGCGATGGGCCTCCCACCGCTGATGCGCGTCTGCGTATTCCTTCTCCCAATCAGTGCGCTGGGCTTCAAAGCCCGCTTTCCACTCGCCAGTCTCAGGATCGAAGCCATCTGGGCCGATGTAGGCGCCGGATTCATCGAAGGCTGGTGCCATGCCGTATAGATAAGGATCGAACTCCTCGATCGCGACACCGTCACTTGAATCATTAGCCTGCTTGAGCGACAATGAGACACGACGGCGCTCCAGGTCAATATCAATGACCTTGACGTAAATGTCATCCCCGACCTGCACGATCTGCTCCGGCATCTCGATGTGACGTTCTGCCAACTCTGAGATGTGAACCAAGCCTTCAATTCCTTCTTCGACGCGCACAAACGCACCGAAAGGCACCAACTTGGTGACCTTGCCAGGTACTACCTGACCAATGGTGTGGGTGCGAGCAAAATGCTGCCACGGATCTTCTTGGGTCGCCTTCAAAGACAACGAGACCCGCTCGCGGTCCATGTCGACATCGAGTACCTCGACGGTGACCTCTTGGCCAACTTCGACAACTTCACCTGGATGGTCAATATGTTTCCAGGAAAGTTCAGACACATGCACCAGGCCGTCAACGCCACCTAGGTCAACGAATGCACCAAAGTTGACGATTGACGAAACCACGCCGCTCCTGATCTGACCCTTTTGGAGTTGGGTCAAGAAGGTCTGGCGGGTTTCACTTTGAGTCTGCTCGAGCCAGGCCCGGCGCGAAAGCACGACATTGTTGCGATTCTTGTCGAGTTCAATAATCTTCGCTTCCAAGGTCTTGCCAACATATGGCAGCAGGTCGCGCACGCGACGCATCTCAACGAGCGATGCCGGGAGGAAGCCACGCAGGCCAATATCGACAATGAGACCGCCTTTGACAACTTCAATCACCTGGCCTTCAACAACACCATCTTCTTCTTTGATTTTCTCAATGGTGCCCCACGCACGCTCATACTGAGCCCGCTTCTTGGACAAGATCAAGCGGCCTTCTTTGTCTTCCTTTTGGAGTACCAGTGCCTCAACGTGGTCGCCAACAGAAACAACCTGGCCAGGATCAACATCATTCTTAATGGAAAGTTCGCGCGAGGGAATAACACCCTCAGTCTTGTATCCGATGTCAAGTAGGACTTCGTCACGGTCAACTCTTACGACGGTACCTTCGACTATGTCACCATCATTGAAGTACTTCATGGTCAGATCTATGGCGGCGAGGAAATCCTCTGCCGAGCCGATGTCATTGATAGCAATCTGCGGACTAGTGATAATTGGGGTGGATGTCATGGAGTAAGTGGCTCCGGTGGATAGGGATACAGGGAACTGAATCCGGTGGCGCTGCGCGCCGGTGCTCAGGCCTAGGCCCAACGGCCCTAAACCAATGAACTTGCTGGACCCACTAGGTCTGGGGCCCCGCTCCTGCGCGTAACCCGCAAAGGATACGCCACCGCGAGATCTACCCGTCCAACCGGGCCATTCTCGAGCCATTATCGACTACATAACCGACGCCAGGTGGGGGTACCCCGGGAAGTTGTTAAGTGCCGATTTTTTGCCTCTTTTTGGCCTGTCGTATCTTGTCATAGAACAAGGCTCTTGACAGACAGGTAACGGCGGAAATTTCTAACTTGAGTACAGCAAACAAGATGCCAAATGTTGAAATTTGAAGGCCCGTCGCGGTAGCCCCGGTTGACCGGCTGGCTCTCGGTGTTGGTTGGGCCCGACCAGGTGCAACCGGAATCGGCGGCACCATAAACCCGTCGTACTCTACCGGCGGTTATCCCTATGGCTGTGCCAAATGCTTTGAGGTTAATGACGAGTAGCAACCCACCAACCTGGGTCGGTGGTTTGCGGTAGTTGAACTGCTGCACCCACGGTGATCAATCAGAAGAAAACCTTGCGGTTTCGCTGGACAAATTAGTGAGCGGCCGCATCCCAAGATGACCCGAATCCAATTGAGACATCTAACGGTACAGCCAAGGTGGCGGCACCCGCCATCGCATCGCGCACCAGTTTCTCCAAAGTGGCGCGCTCTCCTGGAAAGACTTCGAGTACTAGCTCATCATGAACTTGGAGCAGCATTCGGCTCTGTAATCTCTGACTTTTAAGCGCTGAGTCAACTGCAAGCATCGCCAGCTTGACGATGTCGGCAGCGGTGCCTTGAATCGGCGCATTCAATGCCATCCGCTCGGCCATCTCGCGGCGCTGTCGATTGTCGCTGTTTAGATCGGGTAAATATCGGCGGCGGCCAAACATAGTTTGGGTGTAGCCGGACAGGCGAGCACCTTCAACAACCGCCGCTAAGTAATCGCGCACTCCACCGAATCTCGTGAAGTACTCGTTCATCAGCGCACCAGCCTCCTGCGGTCCAATCCCCAACTGTTGGGATAACCCAAATGCCGATAGTCCATAAGCCAAGCCATATGACATCGCCTTGGTGCGCCGACGCATTTCCGGGTCAACCGCCTCCGGTGCCACCCCGAACACCCGGCTCGCCACCGTGGTGTGAAGATCCTCGCCACTGATGAAGGCGTCAATGAGTCCGGCGTCCGCGGAGACGTGCGCCATGATGCGCATTTCAATTTGGCTGTAGTCAGCGGTGAGTAGGCCTTCATAGCCTGACCCGACGATGAAGCATTCGCGAATTCGACGCCCCACCTCGGTTCGAATCGGGATGTTCTGGAGGTTCGGATCGGTGCTCGAT
>SHUQ01000019.1 GCA_009694585.1 Candidatus Nanopelagicales bacterium
CAACTTGGCGCCACCGCGATGACAGTGCAGACAACAGTCGGCACCAACGGCTACGGAGCAGCAATCTGGACTCCAACCAGCGCCGGCGCTTGGACGATTAACGCACTGGGTAGCGCATTAAGTTCAGGATCAACGGCTATCACCGTTGCGCCCATGCCGACTTACACCGTGCTGCTGGCGCAGAACAATCTGCAAGCCGGTGTCACTGACAACCTCACGGGTGCAGTGGTCGCACCCATCGGCACCATTGCTCCAGCGGGGAGCATCCAACTAACCACTAGCACCGGCGCTGTCATTGTCACCAGCCCGGTAACCGGCCAGTATGGCACCAGCACGGCCACCGCAATTCTGCCTTGGGTTCCAACAACTCCTGGAGTGAATTCACTTTACGCAACTTTCCAACCCGCATCAGGAAGTCAACTCGCATCAACCAGCCCGCTCGCCCAACCTGCAGTAATTGGTGCCGTGCAGAATCTCGCATTGCGCTTCCCGCCAAATCTGTATGTCGGGTCGCCGACGGTTCTGCAAGCTGTGATTGGTAATGGTCTGCCAGCAGGCAGCGCCGCGTTCTCCTTGGATGACAAAGGCATCAGCGGATCAATTGCCACCACGAATGGGGTCTCTAGTTTCCAGTGGACGCCCACGGTTACCGGCGTGCACACCATCAGCGCAAATTATTCGTCCAGCGCGACAGGGCCTAGCGGTACCTCAACGCAGACTGTCAACATCCAAGGTGCGCGCGCCGTTGACGTCATCACGGTCGACCCACCCGCTCAACCAGTTTGGTCAATAGCTCAACCAATCGTCATGACCGCGGGCACCTCGGTGACACTCACTGGCACTAGCCAGTCGGGCACCACAGTGGTGTTCAGTGAGCAGGGCCCGTGCGTTATTAACGGCGCGCTCTTGCAAGCTTTGGCAACCGGTCAGTGCCAGGTCACAGTTGCTTCACCCGGCAATGCGGCACTGTCACCCGGCACCGCGACCTACACCGTCACGGTCCAAGCAGCGCCGAAAAAGAAGAAGAACTAACTCACTAACTAAAAGGCCGGAGCGTGTTAACTCGCGCCCCGGCCTTTTAGTTTGCGTAACGGCGCCGTGACTTTCCAGGAGCGCGTGTTGGTGACAAAATCAAGTTCTTGACGAAGTGCATCTGAGGCAGAGCGCAGTGCGATTACCTGGGTTTGTAGGTCGTCAGCGGCCAGCACGACAAATGATCTGATGCCCAAGAAGCCTTCAATTGAATCCGCGGCGTCGGTGACGCTCAAGGTGACCTGCGCGGGTTCACCTTGGTTACCATCGCCAAGTGGCAAAGTGATCACCGAACCTAGATAGACCTCCTGCTGTACGGGCCCACCGGGGCCAATCGCATCAATACGCGCTACCCCGGGCATCGAGCGCGTCGAAATTAAGATGCTCAACGGCCCAGCAACTGGCCGGGTGATGCGGAAGTCGGCGCGGCTACCCGGGCGGATTTCCAGGCCCCAGGTTTGTGGTGAACCAAAGGTGCCGACCACGCTGGCATCAACAACTATGAAGTCATCGGTGCCACGAGGTTGCCGCAGCATGGGGGTCAGGCCTTCGCTCTGCAGGTGCCGCAGGTATTGATCTGCGTAGCCGCTGTCCGGGGCGCCCTCACCAGCCGCGAGCACATACTCACGGCCCAGTTCAATGGTCGGATACATCGGCTTCCTGCCTTCACTTGATCGTGCCTGTTCGATGTCAATGCTAATGACGTCAGCGACATGCTGCCACGTCAGATCGACGAACTCGCCTGCGATCTGGTTTTCGATTCGCTTACGTGTCTCCAAATTCAGTGCATCGCGCTCGATAACTGTTGCCATGTCACTTGCACTATCGGATTCAAAATAGACGGCAAGTTTGCCACCGGCTTCTGGCAAAGACGAGTTATGCGCCACCACCGGCAACTTGCCAAAAGCCAAGCTTTCGGAAACCGGCAAACCCCAGCCCTCATAGCGACTCGGGTAGACGGTGAACTCGGCATTGGCATAGAAAGCTGCTAGCTCAGCATCACTTACGCTGGTCGAGAGCAGCGACACCTTGCCGCCCAACCCTTTGGATTCGACATATGCGCGCAGGAATTCGTCCGCGTGCCAACCTAACCGGCCAATACAAACAAGATCAGGCACGTCATCAGCACCGTGCTTGTCAATTAATTGCTGCCATGTCTTGAAGGCAAGCATGTGATTCTTGCGGGCCTCGACCGTGCCGACAAATAGCGCGTACGGGCGCGGCCAAGGCCGCAAGCTGGTGTCATATCTGGCCGGGGTGATACCACAAGGTAGGCCGGTGACACTGCCAGCCGGTGCCTTTGCGCCGTGCGTTGCTGCGTACGCAACGAAGTCACTTCGACTTGACTGCGAAATCGCCGGCACCATCGAAGCGGTGTCGAGAACTAAATTCAAATAGCGTTCAAAGAGCCGATTAACCGCTGCGGTGTGACCGGTCTTGAGCATCGGGGTTAAGTCATAGAGCAAGTAGACGAGTTTTGCCCCCATCGCATGCACGTCGCGCGCTGCGAGCATCAAGGCATCATTGATCCAAACCGCACCAAGAAATGTCAGCACCGTATTGGCATTAATGCGCACCGGCGGAGCCGTATGCGCACGCCCCAGGCAAGTATTTGCGGCAGTAGCCTGAACCTCTCGATTGGTGCTCACCGAGGCCCCGAAGAAGGTGGCGACCTCAACACGAGTTAGTGCCACGAAAACCCCGCGCGGGCGATCCAAGACGACCGCCAATAAATATGTGTCGGCGGCCAAGAGCAGTGGGGCGGTCTCGGCAATCACCCGTTGCACCCCAGAGACCGACTCCCGGCGCTGTAAGAACTCGATCAGGTCGGTGACATCCAGCAAGCTCTGGCTGGGCACCACTTCCCCACCGGGCAACTGACTCACCCCCAAAACCTAGTCATGCCGGAAAGGACGGGGCGCACCAACTCACCAATGCCTTCGATTTCCCGTCCGTCAACGAGCATCGACCCGGATGACTATTTATCATGCCTCACGCACTAAGATAAGAATGCCCCAGCGGGCTAGATACGGGGGTGGGTGTGACTAAAGCGCAATTTCATCCACAGCGCCTGCACCCGCGCTATGGCGGCTTAGTCAACCTAGCTAGCCAGGTGCCAGGCGGGCTCACCGTCGTCTGCAAAACTTTCGGCCGGTTCATCTTTGATCAACAACTCGCCAGTTCAGAGAACCCAAGCGCAGCTGATCTAGATGCCGCAGAGGTGGCAGTCTGCGGGTTCCCGCGCACTGGAACTACCTACCTGCAAGAGTACGCAAGCTCTGCCCTCGGGGCTCCTGAAAGATGCTGGAAGAACCACGATCCCTTCGCAATACCCACCTACTCCCAAGCTGGGCTCTTGACGATGATCCCGCTGCGCGACCCCGTAGGCACTATTGCGTCATGGAGCTTCTATAACAATGACCCACCTTCGATTTCTAGGAAACGTAGCCGCCTGCTCGCGTATACAGCTTGGCACCGGGCGGTGCAGAAGTATGCGAAGTCACCGCAGGTGCTCTTCATAAGTTTTGACTCACTTCCAGTCTTAGATGACGGGCTCATTGACAACGTTCGGCAATCAAATGAAGGGCAGTCTTTGAGTTTGCAGATGCAGAACTTCCCCAGCGAAATCAGGGAGGAACTCAAAGCTCCTTACCTGGACATACTGAATTCAAATCAACTCCGACATCAATTAGCTGATGCCTACCAGGTTTTCGAGCAGCTCAGCACTGAAGTTGTCACCATGCCCGACATTGACATAGCAGCAGCAGCAGCAGCAGCAGCATAAATTAGCTGCTTGTCAGGCTCCGAACTAGTCGAATCCAACTCAATTGCGCTCGCATGTTTTTGCTCTGCGCAAGTGGGCGCAAATGCTCGTGCAGGTCACCAAGTTTGCGTAGTGCTTGCAGGGGGGTCGGTGCCGCGCCAGCGAGGCGGCCGGCTCCTGACTTGGCTTGGTTTCCGGTACTCAGCCCAACCTGTTGGCCAGCTTGCACTAAGTAGTCAATGACGATGCCTTCGTCGATAAGCATGCCGGTGCGCACCACGGCAACAAGGCTCCACCAGCGATCGTGCAGCCACCCTTTTGGCACTTCGAGGCCGCCGGCAAAGTGGCGCGGGCGCAGCATGGAGGCACCTCCGGTGGCGATCGAGTGGCGCAGTGTGTAGCGCAATTGCTCGACGGGTGTGAAGCTTTGCCAATCACTAGGCACCGGGAAGGTGCCGCGTAAGGTGCCCTCAATCGCAATCAAATTGCCGTCGCTAGCAACCATTAGGGCCTGCGGTTGTTGATCAAGTAGCGCGCACTGTCGAGCTATTCGATCCGGATGCCAGGTGTCATCATGATCACCGAGCACCACCAGATCAGCGCCCAGATTCGCGGCGAGCTGCACCCCTTGCACGAAGTTGCCCGCGATGCGGGTCGCGACATTGCGGGCTGTTGATGATGCTTGCTGAATTGTAAAAGGGATGGGGCTTAACCCCTGCTGGCGCTCCAAGATGTTTATGGTGTCATCGGTTGACCGATCGTCAATTACGACGATGCTCACGGGCGCTTGGGTTTGCTGCTGCACGCTAGCTATTGTTTTGGCAATCCACGGCTCGCAATTATGGGTAACAAGTACCGCCGCGACCCGTGACTGCATCATTTCACCCGCCGGTTCGCGAGGGAGTTAATCAACGCTTCGTACTTATCGGTCACGGCATCCCACTGATAAGCCGATTGGATTCGTTGCTGGTTCAAATCGTGCAGCTCAGCTAGCCGCGTGGCTTCCTTACCGGTAGCAAGGTCATTGAAAATAAGTTGCAGCTGGTCTGAATCGCCCCAGAAGTAGCCCTGGTTGGCGGTTACCTCACGGTTGAATTCGACATCATATGCAAGTACCGGTGCACCGGCGCCCATTGCGCGCAGCAGGCTCGGGTTGGTGCCACCGACCGAATGGCCGTGGATATAAGTGACCGCGTGTCCGTAGAGCTGCTCAAGGAGCCCTTGGTCGTAAATTGCACCGGTGAATTTGATGCGCACATCACCGCGTGCAGCGGCGCGAACTTTGTCGACGTACCACTGTGAGTAAGGCGCGCTACCGACAATAACTAGTGGGCGCGTTTCATTACTCGCGCGATATGCGCGCACCGCTTCGATCACGTGGTTCTCGGGTTCGAGCCGAGCTACCAGCAAGTGATACCCCTGCGGTGAAAGTTGCAACTCCGCCAACCGAGTGCTCGGCGGGTTGATCACTTCGGCGCCATACGGGATGACAACACAATCGCGCCCATAAGTCTTCTTGACGTAATCTGCAATCGCCTGCGCATCAGCGATCACCTCCTGGCCCCACTTGACAGCGGCCTTCTCAGCCCACCGGTAGTACTTCGCCCCGGCC
The DNA here is from genome assembly GCA_009694585.1 of Candidatus Nanopelagicales bacterium. Lineage (GTDB taxonomy): Bacteria > Actinomycetota > Actinomycetes > S36-B12 > S36-B12. Next base: position 5,409 of record SHUQ01000019.1, read on the forward strand.
CCCCGCCACTTCTCGCGCTTGGACTCCAGTCCATCAAGGTGAATTGCGGTCGGGATACCGGCCAACTTCAGCGGCTTGAGCAGCGGCGCGTTGCCCGCATTTAGCAGCAGTACCACATCGGGATGGTCCTTGATAATCGCGTGGGCGGTGCTCGTGGCGGTATGGCTTAATGTCTCGGCCAGCCGGTGCCGAATCGCGGGCGCATTGACCAACTTCATGCCCTCGTATTCGGTGATGCGCTGCCCAGGATTACGGCAATAAACAGTGACTTCATACCCGCGGGCGACTAGGCGCTTGCCGATTTCCTCGACGGCGGTCTCAAACCCGCCATGCTGAGCGGGAACCCCCCGCGTGCCCATCAGTGCCACCTTCACGCGCCCAGCGTACGTGGCGCGGGGTTTGACCTAGCTCGCTGCTAGCCTCCCAGGGGTGCAGGTGCAACCGTTATCCATCGAAGGCGTCTGGGAGTTCACCCCCTTACTGCGCCCTGATGACCGTGGGGTCTTCCTCGAAGCTTTCAAGCAAAACGTTTTCACCGAGATGGTCGGCCATGACTTTTCGCTCGAGCAAATGAATATCTCAGTCTCACGCGCCCACACCGTGCGCGGGATTCATTTCGCCGATGTCCCCCCCGGGCAGGCGAAGTATGTGCAGTGCTTGGCCGGGCGCATCTTGGATGTCGGCATAGATATTCGAGTGGGATCACCAACATTTGGTTCTTGGGATGCTGTCGAACTTGATGACACCAGCCGCAAGGGCCTTTATATCGCCGAAGGTCTCGGTCACGCATTTTGTGCGCTGTCGGATTCGGCAACGGTCGGCTACTTATGCTCCGAACCGTTTGCACCAACGCGTGAGCATGGTGTGCACCCACTTGATCCGGCATTGAATCTGCCTTGGCCCGACGGGCAGAACTCCCTGCTCTCGGCGAAAGATGCGGCGGCACCACTGCTAGCTGATGCGAAAGCTGCTGGCTTATTGCCAATTTATGCTGAATGCCGCGCCTTTACTGCGGCACTGGGACGCGCGAATCAAGATTGACTCCGGGTACTTTATCGCGCATTATCGAAAAATTAGTACTCGTCTTGATAGCACCCGACCACCAGGCCAACGCCATCTGCGAGAGCGCATACTCCTCTTTACCAAGTTTGTAGGTTTCTTCACCAAGGCCCGGTGCGTAGATATGGCCATCTGTCCAACGCAATTGCAAAGCCCTGGTGTCGCGGGCGTGGGCCGCGAGAAACTCCCCGGCTTTGGTGTCAGCTGCTGCAAAAACATTCGCGAAACCATCAACACCGGTAAACGTCGCCGGGCGGCGCACCCCCCAGCCCACCCCCATCGGGTAATAAATCTGCCCGAGGGGCTGGTAGACGACACCGCCAGGTGCTGCATATGGCGGTGACGGGAAGTTGACGACCGCTAAGGCCCGGTACACCACGTCAGCATTCAAGAAAACCGCACCAGGCACACTTTGTTTCGCATTGCGCAGCAAACTCGCGGCCCACCAAAGATGCTGCACATTTTGGGTGTAATCGGGGTTGACCTTCCCGTGGTTGGTGATGGTGCCGTCTTCATTGGCGTTGGTACCAGGCAAGGAATTACGCAGGATGACACCGTTGTAAATGCCGTTGGAAGTTAGATCGCTCGGGCGGGCAAATGCGGCAATCGACAATGACACCAAAGTTGCCCGCCAAGTCGGCACGCGTGGATCTTTCGGCATCATCGCCATTGCCAGAGCCGGAGCCATTAGATCCCACGAAACTTCATCGGCCCGTGAATCCCCCGGAGTTAACTCAACCCCAGCGCGGTTACGGAAGTAAAATGGGCCACGAGCCACCGAGTCATCCGCTTCGGCCGCCACCATCGCGGCGACGTACGCCCGCTCCTGTGAACTTAACTCGCGCCAAAGCAACCAGCCAGCCTGCCCAGCGACCGTGGACCAAAGCGCAGACTGAAAAGTATTGCCCCAACCACCAGGGGAGTTAACCCCGTGCTGGCACGCCACGGTGCGAATTTGCCAACGTGCGTAACTCACTAGCTCACTGCGGCTGATGCCATTAACTCTCTTCCAGTCACTTGTTGTCGCCATGATGGCCGCCGCTTGCGCAGAGTTAGCTACCCGCCTAATTGATTCCTCATCTGTTGGGTAGCGATTTAGTGCGTCGTAGTAGGGCATTGAGCTTAAGCCCTTAAGCCTCTTGGTCAGGTCGTTGACGATTACATAACGCAACCCGTCATTGACGGTGGCCTGGATCTCGGCCATGCCATCGATCTTCAAAGTTCCCTTAGTGGCGGCCGGTGCCACCACCCGGCGAGAAATCTTGTACGCGCTATTTTCGGAAGTGAAGGTCGCCGTCGGGCAGTGGCCAGGCAAGGTCGCTTGCGTGCCAACAAGGGGAACTTGATCTGCAGTAAGCGGTGCATTGACCGTGGTCGACTTATTGAGTTTACCTACACCGCTACTTAAAATCCACTGCGAGCGATCACGCACGACGCCAGGGGTATCAATGCCATCGGCATTCCAGTCACCGACTATCGGCGTATCGGTCGGCAAACCAAACGGGAAGGTTAGAATCGCGGCGTTAGCCTCGGGCACCATCGTGACGATAACGTCCTTGCTAACCTTCGGCGCTTTCTTCACATTTAGATAGCGCAGGATCCAACTTCCAGCGCGTACCACGCCCACATCGTCGCGCCCGTCACCATCCCAATCACCAACCACCGGAAGATCGCCGGACTCACCGAATGTTTCGTCAACGGTTGCCCCGCCGGTAATTTGCCAGAGCCACTGGCCGACGCGATAGACACCGATATCGGCTTTGCCGTCACCGTTGATATCGCCGGTCACCGGAATGTCACCTGGCTGACCACCCCAAGAGCCCTTGGCTTCCCAGTCCGACTTACTCAAGATGGCCGAGGAACTAAACCACTGACCGGCCTCGTAGCGCCCAGGCGTCGCTAGGCCATCACCATCCCAATCGGCAAGTAATGGCGTGCCACCGGCCACCGGAAGGGTTACCGTCGTGCGGGCCACCGAGGTACCAAGCCCGCTGTAGATGTTAAAGACCCCGGTGCCCAAGGCGGCCGCCGCAAGCACCGAGCGGGGCGTGGTGGGTTTGCCGTTTCCGCTACTGGCGACCCCGGCAATGGCGGGTAGCGCCGGTGCCTGGTCAATACGCGGCAGCACTAACGGCCACGCAGAAACGCCTTTCTCCGCAGCGCTCTGGGCCGCAAAACTGGGCACCGCGGCAACGCCGGCGGACGCCAAAAGGATGAACGCCAGCACCGCTGACGTAGGTCGATGAATCAGAGCGAACACTCCTCGCACAGTGGGGAAGAACGCATTGGCACCTTGACGGTGATCACGCGATCTGGCTGGTCGATCTTGAGCTCTTCGACCATAACACCAGATACCCCTCGGAACCACAACACCACGAGGTGCAGGCTCGGATCAAGATTTAGTGAGAGTTTCAGGTGTCCGTTGGTTTTCGCGTCATAGGGGAAAGGTGGCAGGTTCGCGTAGAAAGTATTCTGGTTCTTCGACATCACTCCGTGCAGCGCCGAGACCCAAAGATTCGGCAACGTGCCGGAGCCATCCCACAACATCGTGGTTTTATCCGGGTAAGGCAGCGCTGCCGTCTGCGCGGTAATGATCGCTTCGCCGATTAAGTTATTTTCAACCCCGGCACTACGGGCATTTGCCGCCGCAACACCGGGGGCCAAAGTGAACCCGCCGGTGAAATCTTGGGTAGTCGTACCGACATAGCCAAACATCGTGAAGCCGATCGCTAGGGCTATGACACCCCCGATGATGACGTTGATGCGCGTTGACCTCGGATTGGCCGCCCCCTTCGTCGCCTTACCGACGGCCACGAGGAATAAACAGATGCCAACGGCCGCTAGCGCGGCAACAAGTGGCGCGAGTGCGAGCAACATCGCATTGAGTGTTTTCAGTGCGTAGTAGCTCACCAGGCGCGATAGTTCAGCACCATCGGCGCCGGCCATCGCAATTACTGCAAAGACACAAAAGCCCAGTACCGGGCCGGCGGTGGCCAATGCCAACGGCGCCCGGCGGCAACGCAGAAGGAGAATCGCCAACCCTATTACCACAATCGGCGCCGCCAGCGCCGCTCCGATATTGAACGGACTCATGCCAACACCGACGGCGCCGAGATCCGCTAAGAGCCCGCCGGCACTGGTGCCCGGATCAGAGTTAATGACCGCTTGGGTTTGCAACCAAGCAGTAATACCAACGAATCCACCCGCGGCGATAACCCAAATAGGTGCCAACCATTTGCGCACCCGCCAAAGCGCCAGCGCAACGATGATCCCCGACGGAATCAAGCCGAGTACCAGTGGCGTCCATAGGCCAATTGCCGCAAGGGCACCGAGTGGAATCAAGATCCAGCCTAGGCCGCGCGCCGATTTCCAATCGCGCGCCGACAAATACGCGGTCAAGACAACAACGGTGACGCCCATCATGAAGTTGGTGAACCCGTTATTGAAAAGCCGGGTCGGGCTACCGAGTAATGCAAAAGTCGCGAACACCACTACCCCGATAGGTGTTGACCACTTCTTGACGAAATCACTTCGCGAGTTGACCAATGTGCCCAGGCGTCCGGCTAAGTCACCGGCCACCCACGCCAGAGCCACCAAGCAAGTGGCGAATGAAATAGAAGACCACTGCACATACGGCCACAGCAAGCTCGTGCGCTCAAGTAGATCGGCTCCAGTTTGCGAGCCAAGTTGAGCCAGTGACCACAAAGTGGTGTGCAGGGATGGGTACCACTGGTTCCACGCCACCGATCCGTCAATTGTTGGCCAGGTCGTACTACCAACTTCATAGGTGTTAGCAAATGTCGTGAAGTGGCCTTGGTTATCCCAGCCCGTGAAAAATAGGCCGCTGACGATGCTGTAAAGGCTGCGGCCGACATAAGCACTCATCAGCCACCAACTGGTGCCCACCAACATGATGCCGATCAGGGCATCACTGATCGTCGGCTTAGGTAGCGGCCGCGCAAGGCGCGGAATAAAGCGCGCGGCCGCAACTGCTAGTACCGCTACTGCGAGCCCCAGATGCGCTGACATGGTCGTTATCGGCATCACACCGGCGCGCGGAAATATCAGCGCGACCAAGCCAAGTAGCACAACAATTGAAATCAAGGCCCGTTCAGTAATGGTGCGACCCCACGGCGGCAGCAAGATCAGCAGCACGCAGCAGGCGCTGAACCCCACCGGCGGAAGTAGCCAGATCATCACGACAGACACCGCGGCTACCGCGGCAAAGATGACATTTTGCTGATTAACGGCCTCTTTCACGGGATTCTCGACCATCAACTGGCCGGCTTCATCGTGATGGCAACGTTGACCGGCCCGTTTTGAATCGCGCTGACTTCAGCGACCCCGGCCTCATCAACCATCATGCCCAGATCATCAACCGCCCGCCACCCCGCCGGCGGTGTGACACGCACGGTTAGGGTCGCGGCATTCCAGATGGATTGCGGCTCAGCCTGCAAGGTGTAGACGAGGCTGCCATCGGGTGCCGCGAAAGTGCCGGCGGGTAGGTCATAGGAGACCGATATCGCCGCCTGCGCGCCCGGTGCCGTCCAGCCAACCACCCGGATCAGTTTTTGCCCGAATCCGTCATCGGCGAAGCCCCGGCCATATTGCTGATGGTCCTTGAAGGATCGCACGGCGAAACCTTGTGGGTAGAACGCGCTGTAGTTGGTCGCGGCAGTTGGCACGTATAGCAAATATGCGGCCTTAAGCCAACTGGTTTCATAGCCGATGCGCTCTGGGGGGCCCTCCGGGCGCTCCGCCGGGGTCGCGTTGGTGACGGTCATCAATTGGGTGACGCGAGCCGACCCATCGGGATTGACCTGCGCCGAAACCAAAACATTTCGTTGCTGGAAGACGTCCACCTTGCTCTGGTTGCCGTTTTGCGTGTAAACAGCAGACCAATCCCCGCCCCCCGGGTCACGCACTACGCCACCGGCGCCACTTTCAAGAATGAAATTCTCGAAGCGAGTATCGCGCATCCACACCTGGAAATGTCGGCCTGGGGCGGTACTTGTGATTGCTTTCGCGACTGACACCAAATCCTCACCCGACAGCAATTGCGCTAGTAACTCATCAAGTAGTTGCTGGTTGGCTTGTTGCCGCGCGACGAATTCGGTTACACCGAATTTCTCATAAGCTTCAACGAGCAGCAACTGACCGAGTCGGTCACCGGTGACCTCACCGTATGTCGGTGATGAGATTGGTCCGAGAGCATTTAGCACCGCCGCTATCGAACTGAGGTCAAGGGTGATGACGCCATCAACCTCCGGGTAGTTACCGCCAATCCACGCACCGGACATCTCGCGCGCCGAATAAAGCAAAGACGGATGCGTGTTAGCGACCACCATTGGGGCATTACGCGGATTCGTAAGGAAGAACGGATTACCAGCCGGACCCCACCAATTTACGGGGGCATTGAGTGGCGGATATAACTGCGTACTCGTCTGCCCCTTGATGGGGATCGAGATGCGGCCGTTGTCGAATTCCACAAGCACCAAGGTGAGGGGCGCACCACCTGATGCCCGCATCTCGGCTTGATTGCCGATCGCAATCAAATAGCGCTTTAGCGCATTCGCGCCAAGTGCATCGGGTAGCAGTAATACCAGATCAACTAGTGCGCTGACCGCGCGCTGCACTGGCTTAACTTCCTTTAATGCTTTCGACCGCACCGTGGCAAGGAATCCGGCGGCCGGACCGCTGGTGTTAACCAGCTGCAATTGTGCGACGCTGTTATTGATACCGGTGTTCACCGCGTCAACTCGTGGCGGTAATTGTTTAAGTAACTCGATGTCGATCGCACCGTCGCTGAAGATCTTCGCGCCGCCACTCTTACCCGAGAAGTCACCAAAAATACTCAGGAGTTCCTCGGTGCTGCTGGTGATGTCGTCGGTCGCAATTGCTAACATTCGCCAGTTATCAACCGCCGCATCAAAGCCCGGTACCCTGCCGACCAAATCCAATTGACTTGCGCCGGCCGATGAGATCACCCGGTCAGCGCCGACCTGAACTTCATCAAAGTTTGCTAGCGCTGATTCATAATCTCCAGCGGTGAGTTGATCTACCGCCCCGGCCAGACTGGTTTGAAAACTTCGGGCACCCAGCGCCAGCGAGACAAGTGAAGTCACCAACCCGATTTGTAGCCACATCACGAAACCGCCGACAAGGACCACGACAGCAAGGCCGAGCAGGACAAAAGGCCTTGGGCGTGACACTAGATGAGTATAGAAAGGTCGTGGTGGCTAGTAAGCGCCGTGACCGACCAGTACGACTTTTATGGTCTTGGCCACGATGACCAAATCCAGGGCCGGTGACCAGTGCTCGACATAGTCGAGATCCATGCGCATGCGCTCATCCCACTCCACCTGCTTGCGCCCAGAAACCTGCCAAAGGCCCGTCAGGCCGGGCTTGGTCAAGTGGCGGCGGTGGTCAGCATCGCCAAAAAGTGGAAGCTCGGCGACAAGCACGGGCCGCGGGCCAACAAGTGACATCGTGCCGCCGATGACGTTGATGATCTGCGGCATTTCATCAATTGACCAGCGGCGCAGCACCCGGCCGAAGGGCGTAATGCGGGGATCTTGCTTATAGCGATCAACGATGGAGGCATCGGGGACACCGATCACAGCTTCGCGCTCTTGATCAGCACCAACGCGCATGGTACGGAATTTCGCAACAGTGATGACACCACCACCGCGCCCGATGCGTTCTTGGAAGTAGAACATCGGCCCACGGCTGGTCAACTTGGTGCCGATGCCAGCAACGATCATGAAAGGTAGGAAGAGCAAGAAGAGCAAAATCCCAGCGAGGATGTCGAGGCCGCGTTTGATGGCGCGCTTCGGGCCGGTTAGATGTGGCTCATCCAGATGCAGCAACGGTAGATCGGCGGCCATGCGCATCGTGACACGCGGGCCAGCGACGTCGCCGACCGCAGGTGCAACAAGTAGGTCAACACGTGGGCCTTCGAGTCGCCACGACAAACGCTGCACAACTTGATGGCCAAGGGCCGGGGAGCCAGCAACCGCAACGGTGTCGGCATCCTCAAGTGCGATACGGGTCATAACTTCGTCAAGCCACATATCAAGCCCGGCGCTATCGATATCGGCCGCCGGCTCATCGATTACATCAACAACGGTGAAGCCCGCTACCGGGTCGCGATCGAGCATGTCGACTATCTCGGACTTCTGTGGTTCGGCTCCAACCACAATAGTGCGATGCAGGAAGTGCCCATAGCGACGCTCATGCCGCAGCCAAGAGCGCAGCATCCAGCGCACGATCAGTAGCAAGGTCAAACCAGTCACGAATGTAATCAGGACGAACCCACGCGACAAATCAATCTTGAAGGCAAACACCACGATCGCGACTGCACCGAACACGGTGGCGGTAGCAGCGACGACGCGTTTGAATTCTTCGGAGCCGACACCTAGTACTCGGGTGTCGTAGGCACCGCGAAGTACCAAGACGGCAACCCACGCGATGATCACGATGACAACAAGTGACACATATGTTGGATCATTGATCTCGACATTAAATGGAATCGCCCAGCGCAGAATGAAGCCGGTGATACCGGCCAAGGTCACGGCCAAGACATCCAAAATGAAGACCCGGATGGCGTAGACGCGTAATGGATCACGGCGTAGGTGGGGGCGGTCGCGGTGGGAGTGGGCTTCGGACCAGCCGATTCGGGCCGGAGTTGCCGGGGCCGGAGTTGCCGGGGCAGCGGTTGCCGGGGCAGCGGTTGCCGGGGATTCTTCGATCGCCACCTGCCACCCCTTCCTAAGCGCTGACCCCCCACGGTACCAGCGAAAAGCCCCTCTACCGGTGGATGAAGGGGCTTTTCGGCGGGCTTTAACGCTTATTGCAGGTAGATCCGTACCGGGATTTCGGTCAAGGCGATCTGGGCATCGGCGGCGGATTCTTGGCAATTGGCCAGTGGATCGCAGACCAATTGGGTGCCAGCGGGGGCGGTGTAAGGCACCTCACCCGTCTGCGCCCAAGCCACCACCGATTTTTGCCCATCACGGGAGAAGTTGCAGGTCACCGCGCCACCGGTTTCATCGCATCCGTCAAATTTCGATCCGATCACCCAGTTCTCCAGGGCGAAGAAGCCCTGCTCGGCATCGGTGCCCGGGAAGGCCTGGATACCTAGGAGGGGGATGGGCCGAAGTGACCAGATGTACCAATATGAACGCGCTAGGCCGTAGCGCAGATCATCGAGATAGGTCCGAACCACCCAACCCGCTGCTTTTGCCCCGGTGATCTCGGTTTTCGGGATTGGGCCGGGGCCCGCGAGCCCGTAGTTGAGCTCGGTGTCCCAAAGCGGCATGTCAGCCGGTGCGCCTGCTGCCGTGATGGCTTTCTTGGCGATGTCGATCAAAAGCCCGCGGGCAACTGGATCACCCTCACCCATCGGATAGGTATGGATAGCAAGGACATCAATTGGCCATTTCTTGGCGGCCAGTGCTTTTAGGTAAGCGGGGTAGAACTTGTCGAAGGCCTTCGTCAAGCGCAATGCCGGTGACGCTGACACCACGGTGGCCTCGGGGTCAATATCTTTGATGATCTTGTAGGCGCGCGCGGTGAGCTCGGCCATTTCTTCTGGAGTACCACTGAAGAAGTCGGCGAGGTTCGCCTCATTCCAGATCTCGTAACTGGTGATGCGGCCCTTGTAACGCGATACCACCGCGGTGACCCAGTTATCCCAGTCGGCGAAATCCTTCGGTGCGCTGTTCGCACCGGGGTACGGCGGGTACACGGTGTCGGTGATATCGCGAGCCGCCCACTCGGGGGTGGTGCCGAGCACCAGCATGATGTCTTTCATGCCTTTGGCCTCGGCATTGTTCAGCGCACCCTCAAGGTTATCCCACTTGTACTTACCCTTTTCGAGTTCGATCTGCGACCAAGCGGTGCCGTTATCCCAGAGCCGCAGCGCACCAAAAGGTGCCGACGCCCAGGCTTCGCCTTCGACACCTTCGATGTGCATACCAACCAAAGTTGGTTGCACCGCATCGGCTGCGATGGACGGCTGAGCCGACGGTGCTACAGATGTTGGCGTCGGGTTAGCCGCCCCACCGCAAGCTGTAAGCGCGAGTGCTGACGCGGTGAAAAGGGTTGAAACTAGGACTAACTTGCTGCGCCGAACCATGTTGGCATGCTTCCAATCGTTACCTGGGTGCCTCCGACCACGGGGGTCGTGACTCCTGCTGCTGTGGTCTGAACGGTAGCCCCATCGGGCACCGTGAAGGTACCAGAGCCGGTGGTGGCCCAAGCCACGGTCGAGATTACGCCGGCTTTATTGATAGAGCAGATGTTGACGGCGGCGGTTGAGCAATTTACATCGCCGCCAACTAGCCAGTTATAGGTGTTCTGGTACCCGATTGCTGGCGCAGAACCGGTGAGCATGTTGATACCCAGCAGGGCGGTAGGCGCGTACCAGTAATACCAGTAAGCGCGCTGCACCCCGAGGCGAACATTGTCAAGATAAGTCTGTGAAACCCATGCCGCTGCGTCATCACCAACAATGGAAACATGGGGGACTGAACCTGGGCCGGCAAGGCCGTAATTGATTTCAGTATCCCAAAGTGGCCTAGCTGGTGCACCGGCCTTGGCAAGTGCAGCTTGTACGGTCGTGATGTAGCCCGCCCGCGTCGCCGGGGTGCCGGTGCCCGCTGGGTAAAGGTGAACCGCGAAGACGTCAACCGGCCAGCCGCGCTTTTTTAAACCCTTTAGATAAGCCGGGAAGAATTTGTTGAACGCGGAGGTTAAACGCGCGGTGCTGCTGGCAGCGACCACCTTCGCTGTTGGGTCGTACTTACGGATGATCGTGAATGCCTGCTTGGTCAGATCAGCCATCTCATCAGGGGTGCCCTGCCAGAAAGTCGAGAGGTTGGCCTCGTTCCAAATTTGGTAGGCGTCGATGGAAGAGTGATAGCGCTTGACAACACTTGTTACCCAGTCTTTCCAAATCTTTGAGCTGGCTGGCATCGAAGCGGCACCCTTGTTCGGGTAGGTGCCCTGCTTGGGGTTCTTGGCAGCCCACTTCGGTGTTGATCCGAGTACATAAAGACTGCTGGCGCCTTCCTTATTGGAATTTGCTATGGACGCGTCCAAGCCGTTCCACCAGTACTTCTTGGCGGTTTGTTGAACTAAGCCCCACGACACCCCCGAGTCCCACAACCGGATCGCGCCGTAGTTGACGTCTGGGTCGCCACCGGTCGAGACATTCGGCACGTGCATACCGAAACTGGTGTCGTCAATTACGACAGCACTTGCTGGCGGCGCGATGGCCGCGGAGCCAGCCAATACAGCGAGGCTAACCAGGGCAGCGGTAACGGCACGGCGCATTTGGGGACCTTTCGATGGAGGGAGTATCCGCCTATCGGTCTGCATGAACCTTCAGACTCTAACTCAAAGAGCCACTAGGGCCGGTGACGACATTCGGGTACCACCACATGTGTCCCTCCATATCCACCCCGGCTAACGCTTTCGCAGAACGTACAGGCTTTGCCCATCGGTCTCTTGGCCGTACTCGAACCGGTCGACGGCCAGCCGGGCCGCGTTGACGTGATCCTCGAAGTGCCGGCGAGCAAACCTCGTGCAATGCAGGCGGCCCTGCCAATCAAGTGGGCCATAATCGGCGGGATTTTCTTCCCAACCTGCAACATCTTCTTCAACAAAGCAGGTGACCATCGCTTTACCCCCCGGAGCTAGCGCCTGCTCAATAAGCCTGAGGTACGCCGGGGTGTCTTCGTCATTCATATGTGAGAACACCGAGTACGCGTAGAAAACATCGACCGAGCTGGGCTCACTTGCCACGGTGCGCTCCGGTGAACCGTCGGGGTTATAACGCTCATTGCTGACGTCAACACAGGTGAAACGAAAACCTGGGCCGGCCAAGTTTCTGTCGGCCCAACTAATTAATTCAGGCTGCACATCAACCCCGTGGTAATCGCTAATGCCACCAAAGTGCGCGCGCAAACCGACTGCCAAACGACCCGCACCGCAGCCCCAGTCAAGTAACGAGGAGGCCGTGGTGAGACCGCAGTAGTCGGATAAGCGCTGGACGTCATTAACAGCGGTGGCGATGAATGCCTTGTCATCCTTGAAGTGCGCGCCACCCATGCGGTACTTACCCGGGGGCAACACCAATGGGGTTTTCTTCTTGAACACGCACGGAGCCTATCTGGGTTATGTGATTGACTGAACCCATCATGGCTTCGCTGACTTCGCATCTGCCCGCACCGGCTATTGAAGCTTTGCGTAGCACGCGCGATGCCAGCCTCTGGGCGCTCTCACCCCTTGATGCTGGCCTGCGTCGAATTCAGGGCCCCTCCACCATGCCACCTTTACCACTACGCCGCCATGCCGGGCGCGCGAGTATTTTCGAAGCCGCTGCCCGTCACATGTCAGATGCGATCGATCGACTCGGCTTACTGACTCCAGATGCCAGTGTCCTTTATCCTAGATGCGGCGCAGCGGCTATGGCCTTGCAGTGGTAACCGCGGATGGGCCTAGGTTTTCGATACACCGGATTTGATGTGCACGAGCCGTCGATCAACTAATGCAAGGACCCACGGTGCACATTTGTTTACGCCGATGTTTCGTCCTCCTATGGCAAAGCGACTACACCCCTTGATGCATTTTATTTCCCAGTTGAATCGGCAAGCATCGACTTCGAACTTGCTAAGTCGCTATTCACCCATCTGCTACCGGCCGAAGTGGAGCACTACTTAGCCCAGACGCGTCGAGTGCTCGCGGCAATCGCTTACGGGCGGACTTATTTCACCAATCTCGTCGAAGCAGTCGGACTGCGCATAGTCACCTTCGAGCCGGGCTATTGGCCAGGTCACGATGCGGTGCCGCTGGCGCAGGACTACCTAATCGTCACGCCCAACTAACATCCTGCAACTGTTCAACCCAAGTCCTGACTTGAGATTAGAGCAGACCGAAGGCGTGCGCCCGTTCGCGTAGTTCCTCCCGCGCATCTGGATGCGCAGCTTGCTCGATGATGTTGCTGGCCTGCTCACCTTGGGTGCGCCCAAACACCTCAGCTATGCCGTTCTCGGTAGCCACCGCGCTGTGTTGCAAGGTGGTTACCGGCTCGGTGAGCACCGGTACGATCGTCGAAACATTAGCTTTGGGATGCCATGATGGCAGCGCGACGAATGACTGACCGCCGCGGGCATGCAGTGCACCGGTGGTGAAGTCAGGTGCGCCACCGAAGCCGGAATAGATCCGGCCTTTGAGCCGGCTCGCATTTGCCTGATCGAATAGATCGACTTGCAGGGCGCCGTTAACACTTGTCATCAGTGCTTGGCGAGCAATCGCCGCTGGGTCATTCGCGATTTCAGTTCTCATCATGCGCACGCGACGATTCAAGTGGACCCATTCATAAAGTTCACTCGACCCAAAAATGAAAGATGCGGTTATCGGTATGTCCTCCTCGAGCGCACCTACCTTATGGAGGTTTAATACCCCGTCACTAAACATTTCCGTCCAGATGCGAAGGCCTTTGCGCTTTACGAGTGCCCCGAGCACTGCATCCGGGACTCCGCCAATACCCAACTGCAAAGTGGAACCATCAGATATTTGAGCTGAGATGCGATCACCGATGCTTTGGCAGGTGTCATCCAGGCCCCCTGGCTCGTGTGTTGCCAGTGGCTCGTCGACCTCGATCAGGAAGTCAATTTCATTCTCGTAAATCTGGGCATCACCGTAGGTATAAGGCATATGCGAATTACATTGCGCGATGACGACTCCGCCGTGGGTTTTCGCGGTCTCGATCGCCATCGGCAAGATATTGACTTCGATACCCAAGCTAACGGTGTCGTGGTGGCGCGTTGAGGTATTGAGCAGTACCACATCTGGGCGCACATGATCACGAACCAACACCGGCAGGAGTGACAACCTTGACGGTAGATAGCTCAGGCTGGGGTGGTGACGCATACCCGGGCCGACAAACGCTGTCTCATAGGTGACCCCGTCGCGATCGGGCAGGGGCCCGTGCGCATTGAGCATGTGTAACCGGTATTCGGGAACGACTGCATCAAATGCCGTGAGCAGGGCCCGAGGAGTCGCACAGTTACCCGATGTAATAACCCTTGGATTCTTCGGCAAATGCCCCAGTACTGACGGCAATTGCTCCAGCGTGATGACCCTCATCAGAACCTCCTAACCCCGATTGTTGCAGCCTAGGTCGCACCGGTTAGCACTATGTCACAATGAACCATGCAGCAAACGTTCCCGTGGAGCGAGGTCTCTGTTTATATTGCCGGCCACAACGGTCTTGTGGGCTCGGCCATCTGGCGAGCACTCGAGGCCGAAGGCGTCGGCAAGCTAATTGGGTGGCGGTCAGCCGAACTTGATCTTTGTGAGCGCAACGCCACCTTCGACGCCATCAATGAAGCCAAGCCCGACGTCATCATCGACGCGGCGGCAAAAGTTGGAGGCATTATGGCGAACTCCACTTACCCTGTTGAGTTTCTGCGCGACAACATGCTCATCCAAACCAACGTAATGGACGCGGCACATGCCGCGAATACTGAGCGGCTGTTGTTCCTTGGCTCATCATGTATTTATCCGCGGCATGCAACGCAGCCGATTCGCGAATCCTCGCTGATGACCGGCCCCCTAGAGCCAACTAATCAAGCTTATGCAATGGCGAAGATCGCCGGAATTTTCTACATCGAGGCACACCGCACCCAATACGACCGCAGGTGGATTTCAGCGATGCCAACCAACCTTTATGGCCCGCGCGATAACTTCGATCTGCAAAGCTCACACGTGCTCCCGGCATTTATCCGCCGCTTCCATGAAGCGAAAGTCTCAAATGCTCCAAGCGTTACCGTTTGGGGCACCGGCACCCCTCGCCGTGAGTTCTTACACGTTGATGATCTTGCCCAAGCTTGCTTGGTTCTCCTGCAGCATTATGACTCTCCCGACACCATCAACGTTGGTCTCGGCGATGATATGCCGATTAAGGAACTCGCCGAAACAGTTGCTTCGGTGATCGGTTACCAAGGTGCGATCGAATGGGATTCATCCAAGCCCGATGGCATGCCGCGTAAATTGCTCGACACCACTCGGATCAATGAACTCGGCTGGAAGCCGCAGATACCCCTACGCGACGGCCTAGTCAGCACCTACGAGTGGTATTTGGCCAACGTTGCCTGAGTCTCCTAAGCAGGTATTACTCGTCGGCCGTCGCAGCCTGCTGGTGCGGCTAACTTGCAATGATGGCTTACGGCCCGCACTTCTCGAACTACTAAATACTTATACCGACGGCATCGCCGAGGAGCCCGGCACCGAAGTTTTCGTGGTCTCACTTGACCCAGACTCGGAAAATATCGTTTGGCTTTATGAGGTTTTCAAGGACGAGGACGCCGAGAACGCACATCGCAAATCCGGTGGGTTTGCCGCCCTGATGGGCCAAATGCCACCGCTACTGGATGGCCCACCAGCGGTGCTGCGCATGGACCCCCTGCGGATGTCACTGCAAGAATGTGTGCTGCAAGAAGACTTCACTTTTTAGGCACGCCAATTTGAGGTGCGGTTAAACTGTTAACTAAATGGTGGGCGTTCATCAAGGCGAACACTGGCACGACCCGCAGCACGCCAAAGCCTTGCCGTAGTGTCCCTGTCTTCTTCGGTCACCAAGTTTCCCATCACCCGAAGCGCGACGGTCATCAACATGCGTGATCGCATACCCACCGGACCAAATGTTGGTAAGAATCTAGGCACCGTCAAGAAGCCGGCAAGCCGGCGCGCGATCGAGAACGCAGTACCGTAGCGCGCCCGCAATAACGGAGGCCACTGGGTTGAATAGTCAAGTAGTTTATTCGGGATTGTGTTTGCAAGTAATTGTGCAGCGAGGTGACCGGACTCCAATCCATAGTCAATGCCTTCACCGTTCAACGGATTAACGCATCCGGCGGCGTCACCGATCAACATCCAGTTCGGCCCGGAAACGCCACTGACCGCACCACCCATTGGCAGCATCGCTGACCAAGGGGCGCGAATCTCGCCCTCGAGTTTCCATTCTTCACGCTGTTGATCCGCGTAGTGCTCCATCAATCCGCGCAGGTTCACATCCGCCGGACGTTTCTTGGTTGCCAAGGTGCCGACCCCGATATTGACTTCGCCGTCACCGAGTGGAAAAACCCAGCCGTAGCCGGAGAGTAACTCACCAGATTGGCCGCGCAATTCCAGGTGAGATGAAATCCAAGGGTCATCACTGCGATGACTCTTGATATATCCGCGCGCCGCTACTCCATAGGCGGTGCTGCGATGCCAGGTGCGACCCAGCAATCGCCCAAGTTGTGATCGCACCCCGTCAGCAACTATCAGCCGCTGGCAAGTGATCTCGTGCTTACCGTTGCCCTTGTCGAAAATTACCGCGGCTACCCGGCCATTTTCGATCCGCGCATCAACGGCTCGATGGCCCTCAATCGAAGTCACTCCAGCATTCAGTGCCACCTGCCGGATCGCGTGGTCTAGCTCAAGTCGCGGCGCAGCGCCACCGTAACTTGGCAGTGAACCACCCGGCCAGGGCAGATAAAGAGTGCGGCCAAACCCTGCGGCCCGCAGCCCGTAGTTGCGGGCCCGACCGGCTAGCCAAGGCGTGAGCCCCAATTCATCAAGTTCGGCTATTGCCCGCGGGGTTAAGCCATCACCGCAGGGTTTGTCGCGGGGGAATTTCTCGGCATCGACGAGTGTGACATCAAGTCCGGCGCGGGCCGCCCAAGCCGCTGCCGCAGCGCCGGCGGGGCCGGCACCGACGATCAACACATCGGTGTCGGTCTGGGTTGGCAGCATGATGCTCCCATTCTCCCGCGCCCGCCCAACTTCGCCACTTGCGGGGGAGTAACCCAATTAGGCTTTCG
>SHUQ01000020.1 GCA_009694585.1 Candidatus Nanopelagicales bacterium
CTGCCGACGCCGTCATCACGATGGGTTGCGGTGATGCCTGCCCAATTTTTCCCGACAAGAAGTACGAGGATTGGCTTCTGGCCGATCCCCGTGGACTCGATGTTGATTCCGTTCGGCCAATTCGCGATGAAATCAAGCAGCGAGTTTTGGCCTTACTTGCCGAGCTGGGAGTTCTCGTCAACTGATCTGCGCTAGACGAAGGCGAGTTCCTCCAGGCTAGGACACGAACACACCAGGTTACGGTCTCCGTAGGCACCGTCAATGCGTCGCACCGGTGGCCAATATTTGTCGGTGACTTTTGCACCCGCCGGATAGGCACCAAGCCGAGCAGGGTACGGATGTGACCACTCCCCGATCAGACAACTGGCGGTATGGGGAGCATTGCTCAGTGGGTTGTCGTCAACGGGCCATTTACCGGCACCCACCGCATCAATTTCGCCCTTGATGGCGATCATCGCATTAATGAAACGATCGATTTCTCTAAGGTCTTCACTTTCAGTCGGCTCTACCATCAAAGTTCCGGCCACGGGGAAAGACATCGTAGGAGCGTGGAACCCATAATCAATTAGCCGTTTCGCGACGTCATCGACACTTACGCCGGTACTGGCAGTAATCGGACGTAGATCGAGAATGCACTCGTGTGCTACCAGGCCGTTAGCACCGGTGTACAAAGTTGGGTAGTAAGACTCAAGGCGCTTAGAAATGTAGTTCGCGGAGAGTATGGCAACCTGTGTAGCTGCAACCAAGCCCTCCGGACCCATCATGCGGATGTAGGCCCACGGAATCGGCAAAATACCGGCACTTCCCCAGGGCGCTCCGCTTACCGGCCCCACTCCCCCGTCGAAGTCACCGCGACCAAGTGGGCCCGCCTCGGGTCGAAGTGGATGCGAGGGTAAAAATGGCGCCAGATGCGTTTTCACAGCAACAGGCCCAACACCTGGGCCACCACCGCCGTGTGGGATGCAGAAGGTCTTATGTAGATTCAGATGTGAAACATCGGCACCAAATTTGCCCGGCTTAGCCAATCCGACAAGCGCATTTAGATTCGCTCCATCGACATATACCTGCCCCCCAGCTTCATGGACAAGGGCACAGATGGTGGCGACTTCGGCCTCAAAAACACCGTGTGTGGACGGATAAGTGATCATCAAGGCAGCCAAGTGATCGGCATGTTCGGCAATTTTGGCCCTTAGATCAGCCAACTCAACGTTGCCATCGGTGCCACATGCAACAACCGCCACGCGCATCCCGGCCATCACCGCACTCGCTGCGTTCGTACCGTGGGCACTACTTGGAATCAGGCAAACATCACGCTCATGGTCATCATTAGATAAGTGATACCCACGAATTGCCAGCAACCCAGCGAGCTCACCTTGGGATCCGGCGTTTGGCTGCAGCGATACTGCGTCATAGCCGGTTATCTCGACCAACCACGCTTCAAGGTCGCGAATCAATTCAACGTAACCGGCAACTTGATCAAGTGGGGCAAACGGGTGAATACCTGCAAATTCAGGCCAAGTGACCGGCTCCATTTCGGTCGTCGCATTTAGTTTCATAGTGCATGAACCAAGTGGGATCATCGCACGATCAAGTGCAATATCGCGGTCGGCAAGTTGGCGTAAATAGCGAAGCATCGAAGTTTCATTGTGGTGGGTATTGAAGACCGGGTGCGTTAAGTATGGGGTAGTGCGCATCAAGGCAGTAGGTACACCCATCCACGCATCGGTTAGTCCGGCGTCGATAGTGCCAACCTCGAGGGCACCTGTCCCGCGAATAGCAACCTCAAGTGCGCGCCACACCCCTTCGATGTCACCAGGCCTAGTCAACTCATCAGTTGAAATCGACACAGCATCTTCGTCAATAAAGCGAATATTGATGCCTTGCTCAGCAGCGCGCACTAAAACCTCACGTGCCCTGCCCGGTGTTTCGACCGTAACAGTGTCAAAGAAGGACTCGTGTCGAACTTTTCCGCCCGCCGCCTTTAGTCCATCCGCGAACACTGCCGCATACCGGTGAGCGCGCTCCGCGATATTCATGAGCCCTCTTGGACCGTGATAGACGGCATACATCGAAGCGATTACCGCAAGCAGCACTTGCGCGGTGCAAATGTTGCTAGTAGCTTTCTCGCGCCTGATGTGCTGTTCCCGCGTTTGAAGAGCTAATCGATAGGCAGGTGCGCCATCGGCATCGACACTGACTCCAACAAGTCGGCCCGGCATACTGCGCTCTAGACCGGCACGTACCGACATGAATCCCGCATGCGGTCCACCGAATCCAAATGGGACTCCAAATCGCTGTGCCGATCCCACAACCACATCTGCGCCAATTTCACCGGGAGCCTTCAGCACAGTTAATGCCAGTAGGTCAGCGGCAACAATCGCCAAGGCCCCTCTGGCGTGCGCGGCCGCGATCAGATCCGTTGGGTCCATAACCTGGCCCGAAGAGCGCGGGTAACTAATCAGCACCCCATTGAATTCGCCATCGGGTAATCCGGCATCAAGCCGGCAAACCACCAACTCCACCCCGAGTGGCTCGGCTCGAGTTGCCAACACTGCCAAGGTTTGCGGGTGGGTGTCGGAATCCACGATGAAACGCATTGCACCTTTGGGGCCATGCCGTAAGGACAAAGTCATGGCTTCAGCGGCCGCTGTCGGCTCATCAAGGAGTGATGACCCTGCCACCGGTAGTGCGGTTAAATCTTCGATCATTGTTTGGAAGTTCAGTAAAGCTTCTAGGCGCCCCTGGGAAATCTCAGGCTGGTAAGGCGTATATGCGGTATACCATGCCGGATTCTCTAAAACATTGCGCAAAATCACTCCGGGGGTCAAGGTGTCGCTATAGCCCAGACCAATCATGTTGACCATCGTGGAATTCTTCGCGGCTAACTCCGATAACAGTGCCAGGGTCGTGCGCTCATCGACCGCCGCGGGTAGGTCCAGGGCTGCACCCCATCGAATTACCGCCGGTACCACCTCTTGGGTCATCGACTCCAATGAGTCGTAGCCGATAACGTCAAGCATTTTGGTCAGTGCCGCACTATCAGGACCTATGTGCCGACGCGAAAATAACTCGTCAGTGTGGAGGTCTTTTAGTGACCGAAAAATCTCAGGTGTGCTGCTCATCGAATCGCCTCGCGTTAGTGCACCGGGTTTTCGGCGCAGGGACACCGGCCACGGTTGTGGCCGCTCTCCCCCTCTGTCTTCCGCGATTACTCGCGACCTGAGAGCTTCACCGCTCACGCGGTTTGCACCGTCGGCGGGGCGTAATACACCCACTTTCCAGAGGCGCCTTCCCCGATCGGTTCGTGAGCCTGAGAGATTATCGGGGAGATGTGCTCCTTCGGCGCCCGCGAATGGCTTTCGCGAGACTCTCCCGACCGGGGTCAGTCAGCACCGTCATCCTACTAGCCGAGCGGCCTTGGAAGTAGCCTTAACTAGCTGCAACACGCGCTCGGCGGGCGGCAAGTTCATCTATCCCGACACTTGGCTCAATCTGCACTCCGTCCGGTCGCTCCCCCGGCAAGGTGGAAAGGGTGCCTTCTACTTCACGCCAAACACTGCCAACAGCGATTCCGAATACCCCTTGACCGCCACGGACTAGGTCGATGACCTCATCGGCACTTCGACACTCGTAGATGGTTGCACCGTCACTCATCAAGGTGATGCGGCCCAAATCCTCGCCCGTATTCGTTACCAGGTGTTCAACCGCGGCGCGAATATTTGGCAGCGACACGCCGGTATCAATAAGTCGCTTGACCACCCGCAAAACCAAGATGTCGCGGAAGCTGTAAAGGCGTTGGGTACCTGAACCGGTCGCCCCGCGCACCGATGGTTGCACCAACCCGGTGCGGGCCCAATAATCCAACTGCCGGTAGGTAATCCCCGCCGCCGAGCAAGCGATTGGTCCGCGGTACCCGATCCCCGCCGGTAAGGGCCGAAGGTCTGCATCATCAAATAGTGCGTCCTGGCCACTTGGAATCTTGCTACCTGGGACTTCCGCGTTCACAAAACCTCCTAGCGAAGACGACTGCCGCCCTTTGGTGCGTAGTCATATCGAACGTTACGAACCCACATTACCTTGGTCAACCCGACACACGGGGCCGGTGAGTACCTAAGTCTGAACCTCATGTGGAGGGTTGGAGTCCGCCTAATGTGGTGCTAGTTACTCGAAATCCTCGGGGCTGACCTGGTCTAAGAACTCCCGGAACTGGGCCAGCTCAGCATCAGTTGGTACCTGCGGCTGGGCCGTATCCGAATTCGCTGGGTTCGAGTCCTCTTCTGGAAATTCAATACCTGCTTCATCCAGCACCGCTTCAGCACCATAAATCGGCACGCCGGCCCTTAGCGCGAGAGCGATGGCATCAGATGGGCGAGCGCTTACCTCAACCCCAGAGGCGAAGACTAAGACCGAGTAAAAAACCCCGTCTTGTAGCGAGGTGATCTGGATCTCAACCAAAGCCGCACCGGTAGCCTCCAAGGCATCCTTAAGCAGGTCATGCGTAAGTGGCCTCGGAGGAACGACCCCCTGGTGGGCAAAAGCGATGGCGGTAGCTTCAACAGCGCCTACCCAAATCGGCAAGTACCTAACCCCACCCGCTTCGCGAAGCAGCACTATCGGGTTGTTAGACGGCATCTCCATACGGACACCAATTACATCAAGGGCTTGCATTGTCCCAGTCTAACCCTAAGTCAGGCCCCCGCGCACTAGTTCTGCTCTTAGCAAAGCCCCGTGAAGTTGCACCAGCAACGCCGCAGCCTCTCTGACTACCTCACTTGCGTGCTCACGTTGGCCACGGTCTTTGGGTTGGCTAAAAGGGGTGGCAATTTGCTCAACCAACCCGGTATCGCGATCAGCTACCACGCGGAAGGGTCGCAAGTGTCTGGGTTCTACTCCCAAAGGGGCCAATTGGGCCACGATGCTGGCAATCGCCAGCGCGTCCTCGTCATAGTGACCCGCCGGTGTGGCCCACACCAAGCCGATTGACTCCAAAGTCGCGATCAAGGCCTCGGGTAACTCCACCATTTCGGCCAACTCCCCGCGCGTCAACCGCACCTTTCCGGCCCCGGCTCGAAAGTCATCAGCCCGTAGTCCGGTGCCTGCGATCGGTTGGCCAGCGGTCTCGGCCGCTGTATCTTCAAGGTGCTCACGGATAACCTTTAGGGGTAGATACTGATCGCGCTGCAGGGTTAGAACCGATCGCAATTGCTCCAAATCGCGCTCGGCGAAGCGCCGGTACCCAGATGCGGTGCGTTCTGGGTTTATGAGCCTCTCGGTTTCGAGGAATCTGATCTTGCTAATTGTGATGTCCGGAAACTCGCGTTTGAGCAGGGTCAGAACTTCACCGATGCTGATCGTGCCGACCACCGGCCCACGGGCTAAACCACTCACGTTTTTGGCTCCACGCTCACCAAGAAGACAAACCTGAATTTACCGATTTGCACCTCGTCACCACCATGGAGTTGGTGGTCTTCTACGCGCTTTCGATTGACGTAGGTGCCATTTAAGCTCCCTACGTCACGGATACTCCAGCCCGCACTGCCCCGCCTAAATTCAGCATGCCTGCGGCTAACTGTGACGTCGTCCAAAAACACATCCGAATCTGGGGATCGCCCAACGCTCAGCACATCCGAATTCAGGGAGAACTCACTTCCTTCACCTGGGCCGCGATGCACCACTAAGAGCGCCGAACCGGTCGGCAGTTCAGCAAGCGATGGCGAGCCCACAGGCGCCATTGGACCGGAGTTAGTGCCGGTACCTGTTGGGATGATCGCAGTGATTGAGCCGGTGTGCTCTAGGTTTTCGGACCCTCTCCCGGCCGGTAAGGACGCGCCACAGTCGACGCAGAAGTGATCATAAACATGCACCTCGGCTTCACAATTCGGACAGCGCATCCCAGTCACCTCCCTTCACCAGTAGTACTTTCATTATCCCTTTAAGGTGATTGCCACATACTCCGCCGCGCTGAGCAAGGTCTCAAATTGCGCTGCGTCACTAGGTTGCATGCTCACCATCCAGCCGGCGCCGTAGGGATCAGAATTAATACTTTCCGGAGCAGAATCCAAATCATCATTCCGAGACACCACTACTCCATCGAGTGGAGAGTAAATATCGCTCACACTCTTAGTCGACTCGACCTCACCGCAGGCAGCGCCGGCGGTCAACAACTCTCCGGCCGCGGGCATGGTCACATAAACGATGTCGCCCAGGGCCTCTTGCGCGAACGCGGTGATACCGAAAACCACTGTGCCGTCACCTGCCGACCGCACCCACTCGTGCTCAGCCGTATAGCGCAATTCTTCTGGGTACACTAAGTCCTCCATGTCGCTGCCTTGAACCAAACCCTATTCGATCCTCTAGGTCAGTTCTATTGCCTTGACGCTACCAGCGGGAGGCCGAGCCCACGGCGCACATAGTCAAGACCCGCCCACCAGTAAAGTGCAGTGCCCCACAAAGAAAAGGCCCAACCGCACACAATGGCAAAAGTCCCGATGGCACCGCCAATGGACCCTAGAAGCAAGGCGGGAAACCCCCACAGGAGGCAGAAGGTCGCCGCCTTCCCAAGCAGCGTCACCGGCAGGGCAAATAGGCCGCGGCGCCTGAGCAGTGGCAGCAATAAGACCAACATGCCATCTCTAAGCACCAACACCAATACCAACCACCACGGGATGATGCCCCGTATTGCTAAACCGAGGATCGTTGCCGCGATGTAGAGGCGATCTGCGAGTGGGTCGAGCAGCACTCCCAACTTGCTGGTTTGGTTAAGTGCCCTAGCTAAGGCTCCATCCAACCAGTCGGTGGCACTTGCCAACACCAAAACCACAAAGGCCCATACATCGGCTTGCTCAACCAGAACCAGCCACAAGAACAGTGGGATTCCCAATAGCCTGATGAAACTCAAGATATTCGGGATCGTCCAGATACGGTCACTTAGCTCAGTCTTCATCTCTGGATCGTTATCGCTCATGACGACCACGCCTTCGTAGATGAAAAATTCCGACCCAAATGAGAGCAAGTGCTGTGGGTATGAGCAACGCGACGATACCAAATCCTGCTCACATGACAACCAAAGTTACCGGTGTCTTTGCGTCAAGGGACAACGTTGCTGGATTTCCGGTAGCGCTAGCTGACCAAATCCACAGTTCTTTGGGTGGCAACAAGGTATTCGTGCCTAGGCTATCGCTTCCCGGCACGAAAGTCACCTGCCAAGGCTCATCCAGCCTTACGAATTGCCCGACGCTATAACCAGACCCCCGTAAGTACTCGTCAACCGCCGCTGCCCCTGCATCCCATGATGAGTTACGCGCCCGAATTGTTGACGCTCCTTTAAGCGTGAAGTACGGAACACTCACAGCTAATTCATCAAGATCGATAACAACCGCCTTACTATCGTCAATGCCGCTCGATCTCCCGGCCGCGACACTTACATCACCTTTGATCACAAGTACACCAAACCGCCGAGTTACCGTGCTTGGTGAGCCATGTAACGGCCCCCAAATCTCTCTAACACAATTGAAATACCGAAAGTTTGGCTCAGCGTTTCACTAGTAAGAATTTCTTCAAGCAAACCCTGTGCAACCACTTGACCGGCGCGGAGCAATAGCAAATGCGTGAAGCCTGGCGGGATCTCCTCCACGTGGTGTGTGACCAAAACTTGAGCTGGTGCGTGCCTGTCAAAGGCCAGCAAAGTTAATCGCTGAACTAAATCCTCGCGACCGCCTAAGTCAAGGCCCGCCCCCGGTTCATCAAGGAGGAGCAATTCTGGGTCGGACATCAACGCCCGGGCAATCAAGGTGCGTTTACGCTCGCCTTCGGACAAAGTCCCAAAAGTTCGTCCAGAGAGTGCCTCCAGCCCCCAACTTTTCAGCAGTTGGCTCCTGCGAAACTCGTCGACCAACTCGTACTTCTCCCGCCACCGGCCAGTTACCCCATATGCGCCAGTTAGTACCACATTCTCCACACTCTCCCGCGCCGGCAAGCTCTCAAGAATGGCACTGCTGGCCCAACCGATTCGTGGTTTCAGGTCAGCTAGGTCAACAGCGCCCAGTTCCTCACCGAGCACCTGAACATCCCCGGTGCTCGGGAACAGCTGCGCCGCTGCTATTTGCAATAACGTGGTTTTACCTGCTCCGTTGGGGCCCAAAATGACCCACCGCTGCTTCGAGTGCACCGTCCAGCTCAGGTCGGAAAGTAGCAGTTTTGATCCACGTCGAACCGAGACTTGTCGGCAAGCGAAGACTTCCTCACTGGGTCGAATATTCGCCATGAACGTGACTTTAGTCGCCTGGGTTGTCATCGGCCGGTGCCCCACGCGCTAGCGTTGCACCGCTATGACTTCACAGACCCTGCTCCTAACCCTCAGCGGAACAGACCGCCCCGGTGTCACTAAGACTCTCTTTGCCACCCTAGCGAAGCATCCAGTAACTGTAATTGACATTGAGCAATTGGTTGTTCGCGGGCGATTGGTTCTGTCTGCCCTTGTCGAAGTTGATACGGGCGCCGCCGATAAAGATGAATTGGTTAGTCTACTTCGGCACGATATTCGGGCCACCGCCGCAGCACTTGACATGGATGTCACCACGGTGCCCGGCGCGGTGGAAGACAATGAACGCCGCCGAGCACGGGTGCACGTGACCATCCTTGGTGCCCCACTTCGGCCCGACGCGGTCTCTAGGATCGCCGAGGAGATCGCAAATCGCGGGGGAAATATCGACCGCATCCGCCGCATTGCCTCTTATCCGGTGACCGCGGTCGTCTTTGAAGGGTCAGGTGCCGAACTCCATGATTTACGCAGAGCCCTAGTCGCCGCCGCTGCTGAAGTTGGGGTCGATATCGCCGTGCAAGAGTCTGGCCTTGATCGCCGCGGTCAGCACTTAGTGGTTATTGACGTTGACTCAACCCTCATCCGAAATGAGATCATCGACCTCATCGCTGAACATGCCGGCGTTGGTGCTCAAGTTGCGGAAATCACCGCACAGACAATGGCCGGTCACCTTGATTTCACCACAGCTCTGCGCGCCCGCGTCGGCTTACTCAAAGGTCTACCCGTGGGCGTTCTTGATGAGGTTAGAGCCAGCTTGGAGTTAACCCCTGGAGCTCGCACTCTTTGTCGAACTTTAAATACTCTCGGCTATCGCGTATGCCTTGTTTCCGGTGGCTTCACTGAAGTCATTAAGCCCCTAGCCGATGAACTTGGCATCGATGACGTTAGAGCCAATCACCTCGGTGTCCGCGACGGATACTTAACCGGCGAAGTCGTAGGGATGATTGTTGATCGGCAAGGCAAACGGGCGGCGCTAGAGGAGCTTGCCGAAAAGTATGAGATTCCCATGCGTCGGACCATTGCAATTGGCGACGGCGCCAATGACGTTGCCATGTTGGAGGCGGCCGGTCTCGGTGTCTCCTTTAACGGCAAAGCAGCGGCGCGTGAAGCAGCTGATGCAGCTCTTTCAGTGCCGTATCTGGACTCTGTGCTGTACTTGCTTGGTATCACCCGAGAAGATATTGAGGGGGCGGATGCGCGTGCCGGAGTAGTGACCCCGACACCTCCATCAGTACTTCACTAGCCGCGGGGTACTAAGAATTCCGTAAGCAGCGCGTTGCCCTCGGCGACGTTTGCCCAATCATTAACCTCAAAGATGGCAATGCCACTTGTCGGAAACTTTCGAGTCAATTCCAAGAAAGCAGTTGATTTGCGGTTGCTGGCAATGCTCAACGCCAAGTCCTCGAGCCCTGGATTATGGGCAATAAGTACCAATACCTCGACCACTAGCGGTGTACTAGTAATTAAGGCACGAATTGTGTCGGGTGATGCACCATAAAGTCGCGGTTCGGCTCGGGCCGTCAGTTCGACATGTTCACCCCTGATCAGCTCCCAAGACTCTTGGGTGCGCCGCGCTGATGAGACGGTGACCGCAATCTCGCGTTCCAATAATCCAGATGTGCCGAGCCACTGCCCTACCGCCGCAGCATCTACCACGCCGCGCTCACTTAACGGGCGATCGTGGTCGTCAACCCCAACCGGGAATACGGATTTGGCATGACGAATCAAAACCAGTTGCTTACTAGGCACCTTGTGAATGCACCCCGCCATCGACGTGCACGATTTCGCCGGTTGTCGCTGGGAACCAATCAGACATCAGCGCAACACAAGCTCGAGCGGCAGGCTCTGCGTCGTCGAGGTCCCAGGTTAAGGGTGCCCGAGTCGACCAAACTCCTTCGAATTCTTCAAAACCGGGGATGCTTTTGGCGGCCATTGTCCGAATGGGACCAGCCGCTACCAGGTTCACACGAATACCCTTGGGCCCTAGGTCACGAGCCAAATATCGAGAGGTACTTTCAAGAGCCGCTTTAGCCACGCCCATCCAATCGTATTTCGGCCAAGCCACCGATGCATCGAAATCGAGTCCAACAATGGAGCCCCCCGGACCCATCAATGGCTCAGCCGCAACCGACAGTGACTTCAAGGAGAAAGCTGATACCTGTAACGCGCTGCTGGCGTCGGCCCAAGAGGTTGAGAGAAACTTGCCCCCTAGCGCGGCCTCTGGCGCAAACCCGATGGAGTGTAGAACCCCGTCAATCCCATCGACATGCTCGCGGATTCGACCAGCAAGGGCGCTCAGATCGCCGTCATTTGTTACATCAAGTTCGATTATGGGCGCGGCAGATGGGAGTCGGCGGGCAGAACGCGCGGTCAGTGACATCACGCGTCCAAATGAAGTAAGAATGACGAGGGCCCCCTGCTCTTGCGCTAGGCGGGCCACGTGGAAGGCGATTGACTGGTCAGTCAAGACTCCGGTGACCAGAATTCGCTTACCCTGCAAAATGCCCATGCTCACAGCTCCTGCTCGTTTCTTAGTGGCCCATCCCCAAACCACCATCAATTGGAATTACCGCCCCAGTGATGTAACCAGCATCTACCGATGCCAAAAACTGCACAAGTGCGGCCACTTCGTCGGCCTGAGCATAACGGCCCAAGGGCACCGCCCCCATTATCGCCGCCTTGCGGCCTGCGTCCAAACCCGAGGTCATGTCAGTTTCGACAAACCCTGGTGTAACGACGTTGACCGTAATCCCCCGCGAGCCAACTTCGCGAGCTAGTGACCTACCAGCTCCTATCAGCCCAGATTTCGCCGCCGCATAGTTCACTTGGCCCGCCGAACCGAGCATGCCAACTACCGACGAGATGAAAATGATGCGCCCACCACGCGCCTTGAGCATGGCGGGCAGCCCCCGGCGGGCCAGCCGTATCGCACCTGCCAAATTGGTGTTGAGCACGTCATCAATGTCTGCATCGCTCATTCGCATAAGGAGACCATCGCGAGTAATGCCAGCATTGGCTACCAAGATCGTCACCGGCCCGAAGTCTGCTTCTACCTTCGCAAAGCCAGCCTCAATGGACTCAGGGTTCGCAACGTCCATGGCGACTGCAGCTAAGGCTTCAGGCGCCCTGCCGGATCGACAGGCCACCACTACTTCGTGGCCGGAAGCTCGCAGCCGCAATGCCGTAGCAAGACCGATCCCGCGATTACCGCCGGTGACTAACGCAATCTCAGTCAAGACGTCTCTCCATTCGCGTTAGGTATGCCTGATGTGTTGACATCAACAGGTTCGCTCCGTGGCTTCAACCACATTACTAATACGAAAATACCGAGTGGAAGATACGAGCCGACAGTTGGCGAAGCTAAACACACAACTCCGATGAAAGCGAAATAGCCTGTCATGATCGCGCCACGAAAGCGCGCCAGGCCAGTCACAAGTCTTGGCTCAGTACCTTCCAAGAGCAATTGCGGGTTTCGACGCAAATGTCGCCCCATTAAATTGCCTAAAGCGCTAACGCTCGCCATTAAGATCCAATACAGGAAATCCACTGCACCGGTTCCCGTGGAACTGAAGTTCTGATCAGTGTGACGAAATCCAGAAGTGTCTCCATAAAGACTGCTGAGCCAAGGCAGCAAGACGATGGCGGCCAACCAAGTAACATTGAGCCAGAACAATGTATTGTCGTACCCGCGGATCTGGGCAAAGTTTCGACTATGAATGCGCCACATAACCGCAACCACAAAGAAGGTAAACAAGAATATCGTGAACTGGCCAAAATTATTGGTGAACACCGTATAAGCTTGCTCTCCGGCACTTGGTGGCGGAAGATTTATTAGCGGTATGACCATCAAAGTGATGGCTACTGCCACTACCCCATCGCTAAAGGCCATGAGGCGATCTACCTCGCGGCCGGTACTTAGCGGATCAGTCCTGCGGCTTCGCATCAAACGTCCTCTAGGCGGTACCCGACCTTGAGCGAGACCTGAAAGTGATCCACAGCGCCTTCCTTGACGTAGCCTCGAACCTGGGTTATTTCGAACCAGTCGATGTGCTTCATGGTTTTGCCGGCGCGCTCGACAGCCGAGCTAACCGCCGACTCGATGCTGTCCGGCGAGGTACCGACGACCTCCGCCATGCCAAATGTGCGATTTCTCATGGTGTCGAACCTAACACCTTGGGGAACCAGACCCGACGGGCGGACACCGGTGAATGGCCGTACGGTATGGGTATGGGAGTTGGGGTATGGGAGTTGGGGTATGGGAGTTGGGGCCACGCGTGAGTAAATCCAAGGCACCAGCACCACAGATATATACAATCACGGGCGCTCAGCGGGCCCTGAGCCAAGAACAAACCGGGCGTACTCGCAAATACCTGATTTCCATGGGGATCCGCACCGCCTGTGTCCTAGCTGCGATCGTGGTGCCCGGTTGGCCCCGGTGGCTATTTATTGCCGGCGCCGTTGTCTTGCCCTACCTAGCGGTCGTGGTGGCAAATGCTGGTCGCGAAAACGATGAGCCAGGCAAATTAGGGGTCGAGGCGCTCGCCCAGCCGGCGATTGCACAGACCCAATCTGCCCGCCCCGAGACCCAATCACAGGACCGTAACCGGTGAGTTGAGACAGACGTAGGCTGGCGCCATGCTCGCCTTGCTTCGGACCCGCCGCTGGATTGGCTTCACCACCTTGGTCCTAGTGGCGATCGTAGCTTTCGGACTACTCAGCAATTGGCAGTGGCACCGCGCCGAAGAAAAACAAAAACAGCGCCTCGCCCTAGAGACCGCGGCCGCAAAAAATCCAATCGATTTGACAGCTTTGAGCCCAACCGCACCCGACTGGCAAATTGTCTCGGCAACCGGGACTTATGACTTTGAATCCCAGGTGGTGGTGCGTCAACGCCCCCAAGATGGGCGAAACGGATTTTGGGTATTGACTCCCCTGGAGTTAACCGATGGACGCAGTGTCTGGGTCGCTCGTGGCTGGATCCCGGCAAGTGCCTCTGCCACCACCTCGCCGGGGATCCCAGATCCGCCCCGCGGTCAAATACTGATCTTGGGATCGTGGCACGGCTTCGAGGTTGTCAATGAAGCTTCCCGCGAAGGCTTACCGCGGCAAATGGTTGGTGCCGTAGACCAGATAGTTCTTCCAGCGGCTGGCGACTTCACCGGGTACTTAAGGTTGACCTCGTCTGCTCCCGCACAGGCCGTGCTGTCATTTGTTGCTGCTCCAAAAATCGATGACACTATGAACCTGTCTTATGCCGGTCAGTGGCTGCTATTTGCGGGTGTCGCTCTTGTCGGTTGGTTCTTCTTCCTAAGGCGCGAAGCCAAAGATGACACGATTGCTCATAGGGAGATGGCGGCAAGTGCGAATGGATCTTGACTTAGTCCGCGGTGACATGCTCCGCGAATTGCGCCTCATACAGATCAAAGTAGGCGCCACCAGCGGCTAATAGCTCCTCGTGGGTGCCCCGTTCGGCAACTTGCCCGTCAACAATAACGAGGATCTGGTTGGCGCGCCGAATCGTCGATAGCCGGTGGGCAATCACGATTGAGGTACGACCAATTAGGGCCGAGTCAAGTGCGAGCTGGACAGCCACCTCACTTTCGCTGTCAAGATGCGCTGTCGCCTCATCCAAGATGACAATTCGAGGCGCTTTCAGCAAGAGGCGCGCTAGTGCGATTCGTTGCTTCTCGCCCCCGGATAACCGGTATCCACGGTCACCAACGACGGTGTCAAACCCATCTGGGAGTGCTTCAATGAGCTCGGCTATTTGCGCGGATCGGCAGGCCTCTAGCATGTCGGCTTCCGTGGCATCTGGTTTGGCATAAAGCAAGTTCGCACGGATGGTGTCGTGAAATAGATGCGCGTCTTGGGTAACGGTGCCTACCGCGCCGTGTAATGACTGCATTTGCAACTCGCGGACATCGTCACCGCCTACCAGCACGGCCCCTTCAGTAACGTCATACAGCCGGTTCACCAATGCACTGACCGTCGTCTTCCCCGCGCCTGACGGCCCCACCAAGGCCGTCAAGGTGCCAGCGGGCACCTCGAAGGAAATCCCTCGCAACACATCCACTCCTTCCTGCCCGGAATCCTCACGCGCTGTCGACTCAAGTGAGGCCAGTGAAACTTGTGCGGCCGTCGGATACCGGAACCACACCTCGTTGAAACTCACCCCTAGTGGGTCGGGAACCACCGGGTGAGCATCTGGAGCTTCACGCACCAATGGCGGTAGGTCCAAGATTTCAAATACTCGCTCGAAAGAAACTAGTGCCGTCATGACTTCAACTCGAACATTCGATAACGCGGTTAGTGGCCCATACAGTTGTGCCAACAGGCCAACCAGCGCCAATAGTGTCCCGAGTGTCAGTACACCACTAATAACCAAATTCCCACCGAGGCCATAAGTAACCGCGGTTGCCAATGCGGCAACCAATGTCAGTGCCGTGAAAAACCACCTATTGGCCATCGCCATCTTCACGCCAATATCACGAACTTGGACGGCACGACCAGAGAAATTCGCGGACTCATCGGCCGGCCGGCCGAACAATTTCACCAAAAGTGCCCCTGCAACATTGAACCGCTCAGACATCTGCACGCTCATGTCTGAATTCAATTGCATTGACTGACGAGTCATACCCTGTAGGCGGCGCCCCATCCAGCGTGCCGGGAAGATAAAGAGCGGTACCAGCAGAAGTGAAACGAGGGTCACTTGCCAAGAGAGTAAAAACATGGTGATCAGCACGATCACAAACGAGATCAGGTTTCCAAGTACCCCACCTAGGGTGGATGTAAAAGCTTGCTGGGCGCCAATTACGTCGCTATTCAACCGTGAGATTAACGCTCCGGTTTGCGCACGGGTGAAAAATGCGACCGATTGCTCCTGCACATGCGAATACACTTCGGTGCGTAAGTCATATATCAAGCCTTCGCCAATGCGGGACGAAAACCACCGCGCCACCAGCCCAAAGCCAGCGTCAATAATTGCAATGATTGCGATTAGGATTGCGGTCACCGTGACAAGACGCGAATCTCCAACGCTAATACCTTGGTCAATAATTCGGCGAAAGAGTAACGGCTGGGCGACACTCAGTAACGAGGTGAATACAAGTGTCACCAAAAAGGCTGCTATGAAAACACGGTAAGGGCGCCCGTAGCCAAGGATGCGGCGGATTAGGGCACGATTTACCGATTTTGCCGTCACGGTGCGATCACGTGTCATCGACCGATAAGCGACCCAGACATTCTCCATCGACATTTCTAGCCTGCCATCGCTGCCCGAAGTGCGGCAAGTCGTGTGATCTGGGCGACGCGTTCAGCTTTATGTTGATCTGCCGGACTGTTTACTTCAGCGGCGCGTAATAGTGACTTCAGTTCTAAAACCGCAGCAGCGGGTGCAGTCATAAAGGAAGCGACCAAGGCCTCGGTGCGCTCGGCTAATTGCGCAAGTGGAGTCTTTGCGATGGCTAATCCGATTCGAACAGCCTCGTCAGCCTCGACAAATCTTCCGGATGCGCATATTTCAAGTGCTCTTGAGTAACCAATGCGATTGACCAGCCTTGAAGTGCCGGTCAGATCCGGTACCAAGCCAAGGGAGGCCTCTCGCATGGCAAATAAGGCATCATCGGCGGCAATGACGACATCGCACGCAAGTGCGAGTTGGAAGCCAGCGCCAATTGCATGCCCTTGGACCGCCGCAATGGTAATGACTGATGTTTCAGACCACCAGCTGAAGGCGGCCTGAGCCCCCCTGATGAAACCATCCACCCTCTTTGGGCCATATCCGGCAAGTGTGAATAGTGACTCCTCACCCTCGACCCCTTCGACAGTTAGCATGCGACGATCTAGTCCGGCGGAGAAACTTGCGCCTTCGCCCGACAGCACCACAACTCGCACCTCAGGGGTTACAAAATTCGCCGCGGCGGCCAAGCGACGCCAAGTAGCGGGTGTTTGCGCATTGCGACTGGCGGGGCTGGCTAAAGTTACGTGGAGGACTTGGCCACGGCGTTCTATTCGGACACCGTCCTTCTCGGTGGCACCATCGGTCACTTAGTGCCCCTTTCGATAGTCGTTACGCCAACTCAACTAGATCTACGTAGTCCGCATTCCACAAGTCCTCGTCGCCATCAGGCAAAATCAGGACCCGCTCAGGATCAAGTGCCGCCACCGCACCTGAATCATGCGATACGAGGACCACCGCACCTTCGTATGAGCGTAAGGCCTGCAGCACCTCTTCACGGCTTGCCGGGTCAAGGTTGTTGGTCGGTTCATCCAAAAGCAGAACATTCGCACCAGAGACCACCAAGCAGGCCAGCGCCAACCGAGTCTTTTCACCACCGGATAGCACAGATGTCGGTTTGCGGACATCATCGCCAGCAAATAGGAAAGATCCCAGCACTGTCCGTTTGCGTGTGTCATCTAAATCGGGGGCGTTGCGGTTCATCATCTCAAGTACCGTCGCGCTGGGATCCAAAGTTTCATGCTCCTGGGCGTAGTAGCCAACCACTGCGCCATGGCCAGGTTCAACAACACCAGTGTCTGGCAGATCAACGCCACCCAGTATTCGAAGTAGCGTAGTTTTGCCGGCACCATTGAGCCCGAGAATCACAACGCGGGATCCGCGATCTATGGATAAATCCACATCGGTGAACACCTCGAGAGACCCGTATGAGCGAGATAGCCCCGTTGCCGAAAGTGGCACCCGCCCGCAGGGCTTTGGTGTCGGGAACCGCAACTTAGCCACTTTGTCTGTGCGGCGCACTTCCTCTGCTCCTGCTAGCAAAGTGTCGGCTCGACGCAACATGTTTTGCGCAGCCTTTGCCTTCGAGGCCTTCGCCCGCATTCGTTCAGCTTGATTGCGGAGTGAATCTGCCTGCTGCTCGGCGTTACGGCGCTCTCGCTTGCGACGACGTTCATCAGTCTCGCGCGCCGTCAAGTACGCCTTCCAGCCGAGTGTGTAGATATCAATCTCACGCCTATTTGCGTCGAGGTGCCAGACTCGGTTTACGGTGCCTTCTAACAGGGAAGCATCATGGCTAATGACCACGAACCCACCTTCATAAGACGCCAAAAACTTGTGTAGCCAGCGCACTGAATCAGCGTCAAGGTGGTTAGTGGGTTCATCAAGGAGCAGGACATCGGCACCGCTGAACAAGATTCGTGCGAGTTCCACGCGCCGTCGCTGCCCACCCGATAAGGTGCCAAGTGGTTGGCTCAAAATTCGTTCTTCTAGACCTACGGATGCCGCGATAGCTGCCGCCTGGGACTCCACCGCGTAGCCGCCAAGGGCTTCAAACTCTGCCTCGGCGCGGGCATAACGATTGACAATTCGATCGCGTTCCTCGGGGTCAGGAGTATCCATCTGCATGCTGGCCTCCTGCATTCGCCGCATCACATCGCGCAGGCCGCGGGCCTCTAAGATCCGCTCTCTGGCCAACTCATCTGGATCCCCCGAACGCGGATCTTGCGGCAAGTATCCAACGGTGCCGGTGCATGTAATCTGCCCTTGTGCGGGAACCGTCTCACCCGCCAGCGCCTTTGTGAAGGTGGTCTTCCCGGACCCATTGCGCCCGACCAAGCCGACGCGATCACCCTTACCGATGCGAATTGAGACATCGTCTATAAGTAGTTGGGCACCAGCGCGCAGCTCAACTCCTGTGGCGGTGATCATGACTAGTGCATTCTACGATCAAACGAGGTGGACCAAAACCGCACCGGGCTACCTTAGAGATTGAATCCCAAGGCGCGCAGCATGTCCTTGCCATCATCGGTGATTTTATCGGGTCCCCAAGGGGGCATCCAAACCCAATTTATGGCGAAATCATTCACTACCGAAGACAACGCCGCCCGCGTTTGATCCTCGATTACATCAGTCAGCGGACATGCGGCTGAAGTCAGTGTCATATTGACCGTTGCCACATTCCCATCATCCATGCTGACCCCGTAGACCAAGCCTAGGTCAACCACATTGATACCAAGCTCAGGATCAACTACATCCTTCATGGCCTCGATTACGTCATCTTCGGTTGCGACACTCATAGCACTTTCCTCACTTTTGGTCACCATTTGCTCAACACACTCTTTCCACTTGTTGGATAGTTAACTAAATGAGTCTCCGCAGGCGCATGAGCCACCCGCGTTTGGGTTATCAATAGTGAAGCCTTGCTTTTCGATTGTGTCTACGAAATCAATGGTGGCGCCGCCTAGGTATGGGACGCTCATCCGATCAGTAACAACGCCGACTCCGTTGTAATCCTTTGTGACATCACCATCGAGGCTTCGGTCATCGAAAAAGAGTTGATAGCGCAAACCAGAGCAACCACCGGGCTGCACGGCAACCCTAAGAGCCAGATCATTACGCCCTTCAGCTTCTAGGAGCGTCTTGACCTTGAGCGCAGCAGCATCGGTCAGGACGATTCCGTCGCTGGTTGTTGTATCAGCAGACATTTCTACCCTCCCACTAACAGTTGTATTGACCAAATTATCATTGCTGTAAATACGATCATTCCCAAAATCCCACCGATTCTATTCTCTTCTGATGTTAATACAAAAAACATGTTACTCGACAGTGAAAACAAAAAGATGACCATGCAGACCATAATAAAAAATGTCATGATTAATTTTACCTCTTTTTACTATAATTGTCAACTACATCAATCCCATATTTGTTAAATACTCTCTTACTTCTTCCGTTGCCTTTGGTGCCACAATGACTCCTTCTAACTCTTCTCTTTTTTGATTATCTTTTTTAAGAGACTTCCAAGAATGTATAGATATTTCTTGGTTAAGATTGCGCGGGGTATGAGCAATAGCGTTGTAGACTGCCCCTGTAACGGCATCAGAGAGGTCCTTAGAGCCTTTTCTGGGATGATCTACCTTTTTATCAGATATAATTCTTAACTGGCTCATTTCGTCTAAGAGTATTTGAATGTGTGGCATCATTACGCGGTTTTCATAAATAAGCATAGCCAAATCCTCGTAATGTTTCTTTCCAACAGATAGTGTGTCTGCTTTTATTCCAACCGACTTCAGCTCCTGCTGAATATCAAAGCTCTGCCAACGGTCAAAAGTTACAAGACCAATATGAAACCCCTGCCTACGAAAATCTACTATCCAATTCTTTACCTCCGAAAGGTTTACCGGACCCTCTTTTTTAGGTTCCCACCAAACAACAGCATCAACTATTACCAATGGGTGAACCTGTGTATAATCATTAAACGTTCTCACCTCTACCCACTTTTCTACATGAGAAATTGCTACGGCACACTTATCGTGTTTTTGAGCGAGGTCTGCATGTAGAAAGTATCTAACGTCTTCTTTCGGTTGCCACGCAGCCTCTATTCTTTTAAAAGAGTCTATTGGGTTATGTAGGCACATGGCCTGTTCTAGTTTTTCCTTTTGCTTAAAGAAAGCATCTGACGCATACGACGGCATACAGGCAAAACGTTGCATTGCATCGGCATAGTCATCAACAAAAGATCTTTCAAAGTCTTCAATTCTTCTTGTAGGGTTTACCTCCCAAGTTGGTCTTTTTACAGCGTATACCCCAGAAGTTTTGTAAGACTTTATATGATCCTCTTCCCACTCAATAGTAAACTGGTTCTCTGGTAAGTCTGCTGGTAGATCTGGATTAATAATGAAAGTGTGTGTCTTAATCTCAACATCTTTTTCTGCAACAACTTTGTCATAGTGTTTAGAAATAAAATCTCCGGGGTATCGGGGAAACGATAACAATATCACCTTACCATAATCTGGGAAACGAGAATCAACCGATGCACGAAAGGCTTTATAAATAGCATCACCAGTCTTAGCGTTCTCATTTCCTGATGCCGACTCCATGGAAAAGCCAGAGATCTCATCAAGAATTGCAAGGATTAGGTTAAGTCCCTCATGGCTTTCTCTTTCTGAATGTCCAGAGTACACGGTTATATATTTATCAAACTCTATGCTGTCTACCTTCGGATCATATTTTCCAGCAAACCAAGGTGCTCTAGCTATCTTTCCCTTAAGACCCTTAAAAAAAACATTCTTTGCTTGTTGAGCATTTATGGCAACGTTAATAATATCTATTGCATCTCCCGGAGGCTTGCCAAAATACCTAGCTGGATCTTTTAGGCAAAGGAGTTTATAAACCAAATAAGCACAGCCAATGGTGGAAGTGTGGTCTTTACCACTACCCTTCCCCAATTGAAGGATAACCTCTCCCTTTGTATATTTTTTAAAATGTTCTTCGCCCTCCCTTTTCCCCATAATTCTAACTAAATCTTCTTGTTTGTATATCTGACTCATTGCTTCAACCAAGTCTCGCTGTATCTGTGATAGCGGTGGCTGATCTAAATATTGAGAGTCGTGTAAAAATACATCTAAGTCAACCGGAATCTCTTGGAATGGACTATCTTCAAGAGCATCAATAAAATCACTAAGATCAAGACTCATAAATAACCACAGCCTCGCCCTGTGGACCAGAAACTTCTGACAACCTTTTCATAAGTTCATTTTTTATTTGAGGGTATTCTGATGCGATATCTTTAAGGATACTCACAATCAAATCTTGTTTTCTTTCTTGCTCAAGAAGTTGGTCTGCCAATTCTTTATTTTCTAGAAGTCCCGCTTTTTGAAGCATCTCTATTCTTTTATTTTCAATATCAAGAATAAGTTTTATAGCATTTGTTTTTGCCCCCAAGTTTTGTGTTTGATCAGCATCACTAACTACTTCGTAAGCCTTTTTAATCAACTGGCTATAGTGCTGATCGGCTCCAGAGAGAGCTTCTCTTGCTCTTATTCTAATGGCTTCATTGTTAGAAACCATTCCACGCCATTCAGAAAGAAGTTTTACCACCCTATTACGTGGAATGCTAAGTGTTTTTGCTATTGCTGATTCGTCATTACCCTTGACGTACTCTGAGGCAACTAGATTTACTTCTTCTAGATGCAAGACTATTTCTTGACTCATCAATCTCCTTTGGCAACAATTATAGCAGTAGCAGGATAGGATTGTTGCCACCATATAAAATGTGTTCCTATCCTGCTACGTACTACTTACATGGATATTTGTTATACCATTTTAAATAGGTCTTGTAGGTAGCCGCTGATGTATAGGCCCCCTTGTGATGACCCTGACCATCAATATCCCATGGATACCATGTTTTTCCTCCACGAGAGATGCGGTACGCAATCTTAGCGTTGTATCCGCGTGTTAGTAATTTCTTGCTGTTCCACCAATCTTGCCCCGACCAAGCGGCACGATTAAACTGAAACATTCCATAGTCGCCAGTAGAAGATATGGCATCTGCCCTTCCCCCACTTTCACGCATAACTATAGCCCATGCTTCCATGAGATTCTTGCCACGGAAACCAGCGTGATGCAATTCTCGCACCAACCAGCTTTTACATTTTCTTTCTTTCTTTGGCTCTACATCGGCCATCTTTGTAACGATAGGCTTTTGTGAAGCCTCCGTCGCAGTAGGTGCATTTGACTTAGCATACACCTGTTCGGAAAGAGCTGCATTGGCGGTAGCACCAGATGTTGTAAATATTAATGCCATTGCAACTGTCCATCCTATCAGCTTTATTTTCGTCATTTGTTTCCTCCTAGCGGCGGCAACAATTTCTAGCATATCATAATTATTTAGGAAAATCAATTATTGATAGCATATTGTGACATGTGTCACTCTTTAGTATTCTTTCTCCTATGGGTTCTTTCACGATGGCAGTTGGAACAAACAATGTCACACTTTGAAACTTCCTTTAGTATATCTTCAATACTAAAATAATCTATCATTTGTCCGATATT
>SHUQ01000001.1 GCA_009694585.1 Candidatus Nanopelagicales bacterium
CGTTCCAGATATAAAACGGGGTATGTGCCTGCAGCCTGGGGATGGCCGCGGCGGGCAACTGGGCGAAGACCGCGTTCGCTTGGGTGGGCTGGGTGATGGTTAAGCCGGGTATCCCCTTGACGCCGGCTGCTAGGCGCTGTGCCATCGAGTTGGCATGCTTGGCATTTTCCCGCCAGAGGTCATCGGTGAGCAGTGCGATGAATTGGGCAGATGTGAAGCGCATCTTGCTAGAAAGCTGCATGTACTGCTTGCGGATGAAACCTAGGTCGTGGCTGATATTGAGTTCGGGATTCAAAACGACGACCGCCTCGGCCGACATTGCCCCATTCTTGGTGCCGCCGAAAGACATGGCATCGACCCCGGCATCCGATGTCATTGCTCGCAGCGACACATTGAAACTGGCGGCCGCATTGGCGATGCGGGCTCCGTCCAGATAAAGGACGAGGTCGCGAGCATGCGCGGCATCAGCTATGGCTCTAATTTCACTCGGGGAGTAACAAGTTCCGTATTCGGTTGATTGGGTGATTAGCACCACTTTCGGTTGCGACTGGTGCACATCACCCTGCCGCCATTCAAGCGAGTTAATTAGCTCCGGGGTGAGTTTGCCGTCCGGGGTTTGGAGGTCGATGATCTTGGAGCCGAGCAGTTTTTCTGGTGCGCCACCCTCGTCGACGTTAATGTGCGCGCTACTTGCGCATATAACGGCATTCCAGGTGCGCATGAGTGATTGGAGGCCAACTACATTCGCCCCGGTGCCATTAAATGTCATGAACACATCAACTTGGCCACCAAGTTCACGACGAAATACTTCGACCGCCTGGGCGGTAATTGCATCACTGCCGTACGCCGGCGCATGGTCTGCATTGGCGGCGCCAATGGCTGCCAATACTGCTGGGTGGACGCCGGCGTAATTATCACTCGCTAATGACCGCATGTGGCGAACCGTATCAACGGCACTAGGCTCAACCTATGTTCGCCGTCTACGCCGGTGCCGTGAGCCGCCAAGACCCGCTGTCCTGCCTTCGAATTGGTGAGATCGAGTTGCCAACTGCCCCCGAGGGGTGGGTCGCGGTGCAGGTGCAAGCCGCTTGCTTGAATCACCACGATATCTGGTCCCTGAAAGGCCAAGCGCTGTCAGCTGAGCGGGTGCCGATGGTCTTGGGTTCGGATGCCGCAGGGATTACCGAAGATGGCCGAGAGGTAATAGTTCATGCTGTTATCGGCAGCAGTGCTGGCGGGGATGAAACCCTTGATGTCAAGCGATCGCTGCTGAGTGAGATCTACTCGGGCACGATGGCGCAGCAGGTTTATGTACCCGCGGGTAATTTGATCGACAAACCAGCAGAGTTGACCTGGGCCGAGGCGGCCTGTTTACCAACTGCTTATCTGACGGCCTATCGCATGATTGCAACCAAGTCTGCGACGAGCCCTGGTGACACCATTTTGGTGCAGGGCGCCGCTGGTGGAGTGGCAACCGCTCTGATCGTGCTTGGCAAGGCCTTGGACCGCAAAGTCTGGGTAACCTCGCGCACCACCGAAAAACGCGAGTGGGCGTTAAGCCTTGGCGCTGACGAGGCTTTCGAAACCGGTGAGCGGTTACCGGGCAAAGTAGATGCCGTAATGGAGACCGTCGGCGAGGCCACCTGGGATCACTCGCTTAAGTCGTTGCGCCCGGGCGGAACCATCGTGATTTCCGGTGCTACTTCGGGTGC
Organism: Candidatus Nanopelagicales bacterium; assembly: GCA_009694585.1. Taxonomy (GTDB): domain Bacteria; phylum Actinomycetota; class Actinomycetes; order S36-B12; family S36-B12. Next base: position 1,713 of record SHUQ01000001.1, read on the forward strand.
AAATCCGCCGGCCGATCTAAACCGGGTTTTCTTTTTGCAACTAAATATTGCTGGATCTACCATGGGAACGGCCGCTGAACTTCGTGAACTAGTTGAATTACTAGTGCGTACCGGGGTGCGCCCCGTGATTGATCGCGAGTTGCCAATGGCGCAGGGAGCCGAGGCATTTGCAGCAATGGCCGCCGGTGATGTGCACGGCAAGCTCGTGCTAACGGTGGGGTAGTCTTGTCCCGATTCGCCCAGAGTTGGTGAGTTGGCAGGTTGAAATTGCGCGATCGGAGTTAGGTTGAGTAGGTTCGATGCTCTGGGAATCTCAGGCGCCATCGATCTAGCCAAGAACGAGACCCAGCAGCAGGCGGCAGTTATTTCCTCATATTGGCGCAAACCCAAACCTGGTGTGAGACTTGCCCTTGAGATTGACCCTGACGACGATTGCATCACGCGGGTTTTGGAGTCGGGGCAGTCATGGGAGTCTTGGCTCACGCCGTATCTCAAGCGTTACTGCGATCTTGCCAAAGTCAGTTTGGATATTGGAGCCAATATCGGCACTCACACGTTAACCCTTGCCGGTCTGTCACTCGAAGTGCACGCATTTGAACCGCAACGACGAGTTTTTGAGATTCTCTCGCGCAATGTGGCCAGATATGAAAATGTAACGGCGCACAATTTGGCTGCTGATAACGCTCCGGGCCCCGCCCGGATGAAAGCACCGACCAAGAATGTTGGAGCCACCGAGATGGCCATTGACGGCATTGGCGAAAACATCACCTGCGTGCGCATTGATGACCTAACTTTCTCAGCTCCGGTCGGTTTTATGAAGATAGACGTTGAGAAGCATGAGATGAAAGCCCTAGAGGGGGCGCTGGAGACCATCCAGCGCGATCGTCCGGTGATCATCATGGAGGATCAAGTACACGCCCGGAATTTACTTGAGCCACTCGGCTACCGGTGCCGCCGTATCGCAATCGTTGACTTTTTGTGCCTACCTTGCTGAGGACTCCTTAATCTAATTCGACTAAGACTCTTCGTCATCGTCGTCGATGCGTGCGAGCCAAGTCGCGAACCTTTCGATTGGCGTTTCAAACTCTGGGTTCATGTCGACGAACTCGCGAAGTCGCTCGGCCAGTACCTCAATAGCGATGGACTCACCACCGCGTCGGCTCTGCAGCTCTTCAATTCCACGATCAGTGAAGTACATGTGTACCCCCGCTAGTTGGGCGCCGCGAAGGCGCGTTCGACGATAGCTGCTTGCTCAAGCTCATGTCGGTGGTGTGAGCCGACAGCCGGTGACGACGACTTATCACGGCTGATCAGCGAAACCGGCCGGTTGATTATCTCCGGCAGGTTCAAGGCGATAAAACTCCAGGCACCTTGATTTGCAGGCTCTTCTTGAACCCAGCGGATTTGCGCGGTTGGCATCTTGCCGAGTTCTGGTGGCAAGGTTCGGTAGGGCAGTGGGTACAGGCGCTCAAGGCGGATCACCGCGACATCGGTGCGACTGTTGGCGTCACGGTACGCAATGAGGTCGTAATAGACCTTGCCGCTGCACAGCAGCACCGTCTTGACCCCCGCGGGATCTACCGAAGTATCTGGCAGCATGGGCTGGAAATGGCCGCTTTCGAATTCTGACTTACGAGATACCGCGAACTTAGCGCGCAGTAATGACTTCGGGGTGAAGATGACTAGTGGGCGGGTCAGTTTACTTAGTACCTGCCAACGTAGGAGGTGGAAATATGAGGCTGGGGTCGAGGGCATGGCAACGGTCATGTTGTCTTGGGCGCAAAGCTGCAGGTAACGCTCGACCCGGGCCGATGAGTGGTCTGGGCCTTGGCCTTCTTGCCCGTGTGGCAGTAACAAGGTGACAGCTGAACGCTGCCCCCATTTTTGCTCGCCCGATGAGATGAATTCGTCCAGGATGGTTTGTGCTCCGTCGGCGAAATCACCGAATTGGGCCTCCCAGAGCACTAGGGCATCGGGTCGGGCAACCGAGTAGCCGTATTCAAAGCCCATCGCGGCAAACTCACTCAATAACGAGTCATAGACGTACAACTTCGCGCCATCTCGGTAGCATTGCTTAAGCGGCTTGTATTGCCAGCCGGTTTCCTTGTCGACGATCACCATGTGTCGATGTCCAAAAGTGCCGCGGCGGGAGTCTTGCCCCGCTAATCGCACGGTGCGACCTTCCATTAATAGTGAGCCCACTGCAAGGGCTTCGGCCATACCCCAATCGATGGCGTCGTCGGCGACCATCTGCGCTCTGCGTTGTAGTTGGGGTGCGAGCCGGGGATGGACGGTGAAGTCCTCGGGCATGGTCAACTGCGAGGCGATGACAGTTTCGATCTGCTCACTTGTGATGCCGGAAACCACCTCGGCTGCTGGGCCCTGGAGTTCAAGTTGGCGCTGGCCTTTGCTGATGATGTCCTGGTCATGGGTCCCAAACGCGGTGGCATCCTCACTCCGAGTTTCTTGGAAGATGCGTTCAAGTTGCTCTTGGAAGTGCTTCAAAGCGATCTCCGCCTCATCAACGCTGATGTCACCACGCCCTACGAGGCCCTCGGTGTAGTGCTTGCGCACTGAACGCTTGTTATCGATGATTGCATACATCAGTGGCTGTGTGAGCGAAGGGTCATCGGCCTCATTGTGACCTCGGCGGCGATAGCAAACAAGGTCAACTACGACGTCCTTATGGAAAGCCTGCCGGAACTCAAAAGCCAACTGGGCAACGCGAACCACGGCCTCTGGGTCATCACCATTGACGTGGAAGATGGGGGCTTGCACCATGCGGGCTACGTCGGTGGCATAAACCGAGGAACGACTGTATTTCGGGCTGGTGGTAAACCCAACTTGATTGTTAACGACGATGTGTACGGTGCCACCAGTGCGGTACCCCTGCAACTGCGACAGGTGCAAAGTCTCTGCTACGACTCCTTGCCCGGCAAAGGCGGCATCGCCGTGCATGAGAACTGGCAAGATGTCATAGACGCGATCAAGTGGGAGCTGGTCCTGCTTCGCGCGCACGATACCTTCAAGAACAGGGTTGACGGCTTCAAGGTGTGATGGGTTAGCTGCCAAATACACGGCAGTTTGCGCGCCACCGGGCGCGGTGTAGGTGCCGGTGGTCCCTAAGTGGTACTTGACGTCACCGGATCCTTGTACCGACTCCTCGCCGTACTGACCTTCGAACTCGAGGAAAACCTGCGCGTATGACTTGCCGGCGATATTGGTCAGCACATTAAGTCGCCCGCGGTGTGGCATGCCGATGGCAACTTCGATGATGTTCTGATTTGCTGCCTGATCAAGTACGGCATCGAGTAGTGGGATAAGGGATTCCGCACCTTCTAAGGAAAAGCGCTTTTGGCCTACATACTTAGTCTGCAGGAAGGATTCGAGGGCCTCGGCCTCGTTTAACTTGTGCAGGATCCGAAGTTGCTCATCGCGGTCAGGCTTGGCGTGCGGAATCTCGACGTGATCTTGAATCCACTTACGTTGCTCGGGGTCTTGGATATGCATGTACTCAATACCAACCGTGCGAGTGTAGGAATCACGCAGGACGCCAAGAATTTCGCGGAGTTTCATCAGCGGCCGGCCGCCGAATCCACCGGTGGCAAATTCCCGGTCTAAGTCCCAAAGGGTCAAATCATGTGAGAGGACATCGAGATCGGGGTGGGTGCGCTGTTTGTATTCGAGTGGGTCGGTGTCTGCCATCAGGTGCCCGCGCACCCGGTATGCGTGAATGATCTCTTGGACCCGAACTGTTTTACCGAGATCGGTCTCGTGGCTGGCCGAGATGTCCTGGGCCCAGCGCACCGGCTCGTAGGGGATGCGAAGGGACCGGAAGATTTCCCCGAAGAAATCAGCTTCGCCCAGCAGCAGCTGGTGGATTCTTCGCAGGAATTCACCGGACTGGGCACCTTGAATAACCCGGTGGTCATAGGTCGAGGTCAAGGTCATGACCTTCGAAACCGCATTGCGGGCGATGGTCTCCGCGGAGGCACCGGCCCATTCGGCCGGGTATTCCATTGCGCCAACGCCGACAATGCAACCTTGACCAATCATCAGTCGGGGGACCGAGTGGTTGGTGCCGATGGTGCCCGGGTTGGTTAGCGAGACGGTCGTGCCGGCAAAATCATCAACCGTTAACTTGCCACCGCGAGCTTTGCGAACAATGTCCTCGTAGGCAGCCCAGAAAGCGGCGAAATCCATCGCCTCCGCCCCTTTAATATTAGGAACGAGTAGTTGGCGGCTGCCATCTGGCTTGGCTAGATCGATTGCCAGGCCGAGGTTGACGCTGGTGTTCGTGGCTATCGCGGGCTTGCCATCTACTTCTACGTATGCCGCATTCAGCGCGGGCAATTCTTTTGCGGCCCGGACGATCGCGTAGCCAATGATGTGGGTAAATGAGATCTTGCCGCCGCGTCCGCGGGTCAGGTGGTTATTGATTACTACCCGGTTGTCGATCAGCAACTTCGCAGGTACCGAGCGCACGCTGGTCGCCGTTGGCACCTTTAGGCTGGCTTCCATGTTCGTGACTACTCGAGCCGCTGGTCCTTTTAGCGCGGTGGTCTCAATGGCTGATGTCGCGCCTGATGTCGGCACTGCCTGTGGCTCAGCGATGGGAACTGCGACGGCCGACTTTGGCGCCTTGAGCGGGGACTGCTCGCTGGGGGAGTAGCCCTCGAAGAACTCCCACCAAGCTGGATCGACGCTGGATTTATCGGCGATGAACTGCTGGTAAATCTCGTCAACTAACCACTCATTCGGGCCGAAACTGGCTAGCCGGCGCTCGTTAGCGGTGCGCCCTTCGCCGTTGACCACGGTATCCCTTCGGGTGGCTGCCGGCTGTCAATTGCGCGGCACAGTTTTGGTTACGACAGGCTCAACTTTAGTACCAGCGTCGCGACCGGATTTACCGGCCCGCGCACCTAGTTCAATGGCCGAACGCGCTGGCAGTTCCGTCAGCTTTGTCAGGTGATGTCGCGGCGCAAGGTGATCAGCGAAGCCAAGATGCCAAAAAGCACGGCGTAGCCAAGTAGCACAACTACCCCCGCGGCCGTCGGCAAGATGTCGCTGCCACCGCGGCCGCTGACATTGGTGGTTTGGAGCACCGCGTCAAGTGCGCCGCCGGGCAGCCATTTTCCGATCCAGTCCACGAACACCGTGACAAGGGCCTCGATGATGAGGACCCACACCAGTGCACCGACGATGGCCGCAACCTGATTGCGGATGAGGGCGCCTACCGAAACCCCGACAAAGGCGTAGATAGCGAAAGCGAGGAGAACGCCACCCAGGATTTGTAGCGCAACGGTGAGGTCAACGGGGGCGTGATTTTCTTTAGACAGTGCGATCAAAGTGACCACAGTGCTCGTCAGGAATGCGATGGCCCCTAGGGCGGCACCCAAGAGTGCGTAGGTAATCCCTTTAGCAATGAGCACGCGTGGGCGTTTTGGGGTAACTAGAAAAGTAGATGTGATGGTCATGTGGCGGTATTCACTTGTCATGCCGATGATGCCGAGAATCAAGATGAAGATTGACGAGGATCCGGCGGCCCCGAGAATATTTGTCACATAGGCAGGATCGAGTAACAAGTTCACGTCGCTGCCTAGGTCCATAGCCCGTGGGGTCAAAAAGACGAGTAGCACGACATTGAGTGCGCTAAAGGCGATCGTCGCAATGGTTAGCCAAAGCAGCACCTTGGTGGTGGTCACTTTGCGGAACTCCGACCGCACCATTGACATCATGCGGCACCACCTGGGTTGCCGCCGCCGGTCAGTTCCAAGAAGAGCGCTTCAAGGTCGGTGCCGACCGGAGTGAGTTCATGGAGTTCTACTTGTTCACGGAGGGCAAGGTGGCCGATCTCGGCAGCTTCAAGGCCGGCGACCATGATTTCGTCGGGGCTCACCGCGACAACGTTGACCCGGGCACCGCTGCCAGCCTCGGCGTTAAGCGCTGCCCGTAAAACTTCAAGCTGTGGTGTTCGAACCCGAACTTGTGATATTCCGGCCCCGGTGAGCTCGCCGAGTGATCCGGCCTGGACCAACTTCCCCTTACTGATGATGACGACGTCATCAACGGTTTGCTGAACTTCGGACAGCACATGACTTGAAACCAAGACGGTGCGACCTTCGTCTGCGCGTGCGCGAAGAAAGCCGCGGAGCCAAGCGATGCCTTCGGGATCAAGGCCATTGGCGGGCTCGTCCAAGATAAGTACCCCCGGGTCGCCCACCAAGGCCGCAGCTAGGGCCAGGCGCTGGCGCATGCCTAGGGAAAAGCCACCGACCTTGCGACCGGCGGCTTCGGTTAGGCCGACGAGTGCCAAGACTTCATCGGCGCGCCCTGAGGGTAGTGACGCGGCATCGGTAATCACCTGCAGGTGACCTCGCGCGGTGCGCCCGGGGTGAAAGCCGCTGGCCTCCAGCGTTGCACCAACAACGGCCGCAGGATTAGGTAACTCGCGATAGTCATGGCCGCCGACCTGAGTCGTACCGCTAGTGGGCTGCACTAAGCCAAGGAGGCAGCGCAGGGTGGTGGTTTTGCCCGAGCCATTGGGGCCGAGGAACCCGGTAACACGGCCCGGTTGTGCCGTGAAAGACAAATCGGATACGGCCTGGACCTTGCCGAACCTCTTGGTGAGGCTTATCACAGTGAGATGTTGCCCCTTGGGTGACATTCCAGCAGCGTAGCGGTCTAGATTCTTGCCATGAACCAACTCATCCCAGGTATCTCCACGACCGCAGTCACCGCCGTACCAGTCTGCGGGGAGTTGATTACGGGCAGCACCGTTATCGAGGTGCGCGCACCGTTTGACGGCGCGCTGTTGGGCCAAGTGCCGGCGTTGACTGCGGCCGATGTTGATGCGGCTGTTGCATATGCGCGCAAGGCAATGCATGAGCGTCCGTTGGCCCAATGGCAACGGGCTGAAATCTTGGATAAAGCTGCGCTGTTGATGGCTGAGCGCCGTGATGATTTTGCCATTGCCATCGCCCGAGAAGCAGCGAAGCCGATCAAGACTGCACGCGGTGAAGCCGACAGAGCGATTGGGACTTTCCAGTTTTCGAGCGCAGCGGCGCGAACCCTTACCGGTGACACCGTGCCCTTGGAAGCGGCAGCCGTTGGCGGGGGCAAGATTGGTTTCACGCTTCGGGTGCCGGTTGGGGTAGTCGGAGCGATCTCGCCGTTCAACTTCCCGCTTAACTTAGTAGTGCACAAAGTGGGACCGGCAATTGCGGCTGGCTGCGCGGTGGTGCTAAAACCGGCATCACAGACCCCATTTTCCTCAATCCTGCTCGCCCGATTACTAGTGGATGCGGGCTTGCCTGACGGCTACCTGCAAATTGTGACCGGGAGCGGTGGCACGGTAGGCAATGCGCTAGTTGATCACCCGGATGTGGCACTGATTAGTTTCACCGGCTCAGCAGATGTTGGCTGGGGGATTCGGGCGCGGGCCCCACGTAAGCGCGTAGGCCTCGAACTTGGCAACAACGCACCGGTCATTATCGAAGCCGATGGTGATTGGGCTACGGCGGCCGCGAAGATCAAATTGGCCGGGTTTGCCCATGCTGGTCAATCATGTATTTCCACGCAGCGGGTGCTAGTGCACCAGAGCATTGCAGATGAGTTCGTCGCGAAGCTTGTTGCGAACGTCAAGGAGTTGGTGGTCGGTGACCCGATGGACGAAGGAACTGACGTATCGGCACTTATTTCGCGTACAGAACGTGACCGGGTGGTCGGTTGGATCAGCGAGGCGGTATCGGCCGGGGGGCAGGTGGCCTGCGGTGGCGAACTCGACTCCAATGGGGTTTTGCTGCCGACCGTGATCGTCAATGCGAAGCCGGAGATGAATATCTGCGCCCTTGAGGTCTTCGGCCCGGTGGTGGCGGTGCAGACGTACGAGTCCTATGACCAAGCGCTGAAGATCGCAAATGACACCCGGTACGGCCTGCAGGCTGCGGTATTCACCTCCGATATCGCCAAAGGCCTGCAAGCAGCGCGGACTTTGGACTTCGGCGGGGTGCTCATCAACGAGGTACCAACCTGGCGGGCCGACCACATGCCTTACGGCGGGATCCGGGATTCGGGTAATACGCGGGAAGGGCCCGCGTACTCGGTGCGCGAGATGACCGAGGAGCGGTTGGTCATCATCTCGGGCTAAGTTTCCTTGGCGAGCCCGGTGGTCAGCAGGCGATGAAAATTGTTTTAAAGTAGGGAAGTGGTTGCCTCTCGTCGCCTCTCTCTGGTCCTCGCCGCCGCCTTAGCGGGCATCTTGGTCTCTTTTGGCCAAGGGGTGGGCCCAGCCATGGCGGCTGAGCCGTACCCGTCGGCTCCGACGATAAAGTCGGTTAACTCAGGCCCGGCAGCAACCGAACTGCAGGTGATTTACGCAGCTCCACTTACTGATGGTGGATCTCCGGTAACGTCTTATCAGGTCTCCCTAGACGGTGGTACCAATTGGTTTACCTGCGCTGGTACCACTGGGGTGTGCCCACTTGGCAGCCTAGCGAGTGGACAGACCTACTCGATGGTGCTTCGCGGGGTTAATGCCTTCGGCGCCGGCGAGATAAGCAACACGGGCGTGGGGATACCGGCCGCGGCGGGTAGTGGCTTGGCAGATAAGCCCAAGGACTTACCGAAGCCACGAGTACGTGTCAGTGCGACTTTTAACTCCGCAAGTAACAACCTTGGTGTTTCTAGCCCCACTGTTCGACTTGGAGTCGGCACCTTGCCAAGACTGCGATTCAGTCGCGACATCCATAACAAAGCTGCGGTCGAGCGAAATCTTGCGGTTACGGCCACGAACCAGGTGGGCGTAGTCCGTGGAGTTCAGGGTGCTTGGGGTTGGCTAGACGACCGCACCGCGGTATTTCGACCGCGCACCTGGTGGCCCGGTAATTCGACAATCAAGATTGCGTCTACTTTGAATGACACAATTCTTGGCACAAGCGACATAACATCTTTGGTTGGCGCGACTTCACTCGCGCACACCTACGAGTTCTTAACAGGTAACAGCGTTGTCATAAAAGTCGATGGCAAGATCGACAGAATGACGGTCTTTGTGGATGGCGTTAAGCGAAAGATCTTCCCGGTATCTCTTGGTGCCGCTGGGTGGGAGACCACAAATGGTGTCAAAGTAATCAGTGTCGATAAAGAGCCGCTGCACACCTACACAAGTGCGGCGCTCGGCATTACTGACCCCGAGCAGCAATACGTTCTCTCCGATGTGCCATGGAATACGCGCCTGACACCAACGGGTGAGTTCACGCACGCCGCGCCGTGGGCCTACTCAAGAATCGGAAACTGGAATGGTTCCCATGGCTGCACCAATATGTTCGAGGCGGACGCCAAGTGGATCTTTGACAACACCGTCCCGGGGGATGTCGTGATCTATTCGAAGACCGGGGGCTCAACCGTGCAGCCATGGAATGGCCCGGGCGGCCTGTGGAATATCCCTTGGTCAAGTTGGCTTAAGAAATCCGCTCTCCACAGCATTACGCCCGACACCGCCACGGTCACAGATCCCGGTACCGCAACCCCGGCCACATCGGCAAGCGTCTAGAAACCCGATAACGTCTCACCATGCGGCTGCTGCACACCTCGGATTGGCACCTAGGGCGGACCTTGCATGGCTATGGGTTGCACGAAGCTCAGGAACAGGCCCTCGACTTCATTGTGGATCTGGCAATTTCGCGTTCGGTAGATGTCGTTGCGGTCGCCGGTGATGTTTTCGACCGTGCTATCCCACCGGTTGAATCGCTGCGAGTCTTTAATGACGTGATCGAACGACTTGCTGGCGCCGGAGTCGTCACGGTGGTCACCGCTGGTAATCACGATAGCGGTGATCGACTTGCAATCTATTCGGGCATTTTGCAAGCGGGTGTGCACGTTGTCGGTTCCCTTGCGGAGGTGGGTTCTGGTATTGAACTGGCGGATGAATTCGGTGCAATTGTTTTTTACCCGCTTCCTTATCTAGAACCTGATCTTGCCCGCGAGGTGCTTGGCACACCAGGCTCCAAACTGGAACGCAGCCATGCGGCGGTGATGGACGCGGTATTGGATCTGATCGAGTTAGATATTTCGACTCGGGGCGCGAGCAGGGCGGTCGGAATTTGCCACGCTTTTGTCGCTTCAACCGGCGCAAATCCGGAGACCTCCGACAGTGAACGAGATTTGACCGTGGGTGGCGTGCAAGTTATACCGGCTTCGATATTCGCCAATCGCGGCTTGACATACGTTGCACTCGGTCACTTGCATCGTCAGCAAGTTATTTCATCCTCCGAGCCGGTAATGGCCTACAGCGGCTCGCTATTGAGGTATTCACTTTCGGAAACTGCTCACACCAAGAGTGTTTCAATAGTAGAAATTGGCGCGGTTGGCACGCTGCCGGAAATTGAAATAGTGGAAATACCGCAGCCGCGACCAATGAGTCGCCTGCGAGCGGGGATCGATGAACTGGTGGGCGTAAACCATGAGGCAGAGCGCGGCCACTTCGTTGAGTTGATTGTCACCGATAGGCAGCTACCAGACCGAATGCACGCCCAACTAGACGCCGTATTCCCGTACGCCCTGCGCAAGCTCTATGACCCCGAGGGCCGAGACGATATTGCCAGTGCGGAACGCGGTGATGCGCGTGGAAAGGAGCCATTGGCGCTAATTGGAGACTTTTACGTAAAGGTTACCGGCTCCCCGCCGGCGCCGGGCGAAGCCAAATTGTTGCGCGAGATATACGAAGTTGTTCGTGGACGGGCCACCTGATGCAAATCCATAAGCTGCGCTTTGGGGCGCTCGGGCCGTATCCGGGGGAGCATGTCATTGACTTTGACGCCCTCGGCAGAAGCGCACTGTTTATCATTGACGGCCCTACTGGATCGGGTAAGTCGACGATTTTGGATGCACTGGTTTTTGCACTTTATGCCGATGTGTCGGGGTCAAGTTCAGATAAACAGCGGCTGCGCTCAGCTTTCGCGGACGCAACGAGTGAGTCCTATGCCGAAGTCGAATTCACCACCGCTATGGGTAGCTACAAAGTACGGCGCAACCCGGAGTTTGGGCGCCCCAAAATCCGCGGTGAAGGCCTCACCCTTGAGAAGGCAAGCACCAGAATCTGGCGCGCAACCGGTGAACACTCCTGGGAGTTACTGTCGGCCAAGCACGTTGAGGCGGATCTGGAAATAAGTCGTGCTATCGGGTTGGACAAGAACCAGTTCCAGCAAACGGTGGTGCTACCTCAAGGTGAGTTCGCTACATTCTTGAAGGCAAAGAGCGCCGACCGGCAGCAAATCTTGGAGAAGATCTTTGCAACGAGTCTGTACTCGCAGATACAAGAGCAATTCGATGAGGAGCGCAGGGTCGCTGAACGTGACCGACAGGTGGCGCAGGGCAGGGTGCGCGACGCCGCTCAGCAGTTGATCGGCAGACTCACGGGGCAAAACGCGACTCAGTCTGCTTCTGCGGATGAAATTGATCGAATCAAATCCCTAGAAGGTGAACCGAGTTCGCTGATCTCGCAAGTAGTAGCGGAGATTCAAGCGGCAGGCCGGCAGGCAGTGGCAACCGCCGAAGAGGACTTGATTTCCGCATCGCGACTTAAGGGCCAGCAGGAGGCACTGGTTAAGAATCTTGAGAAAGCGCTCGAGTTGGAGGCGAAGGCAACCGCAGCAAGTGCGAAATTGGACGATGCCAACTTGGCGCGGGGGCAGGCCATCGAACACCTTGCCGAACACCAGGCCGTGGTTGCAGCGGACGCGGTAGAAGAAGATTGTGACCTTGAGATCCAAAGAGTTACCGAGGAAATCGGCGCTCTTTCTGATCTGGAGAAACGTGCTGCCGGGTTACCGGCCCGGAAAGCAGAGATCGACAAAAGCGAAAACTCCATTGTCGAATTGTGCAGCACCATTGAAGGATTTGAAAATGAGCGGGCTTTGGCAATCCCAGCCAAGTTACGTCGGATAGCTGCATTTCTTGGTGGTGAGCAGCGGCGGGTCGAATCTGAATTCAATCAGGCTGAGGATATTCAAAATAAGTTGTTTGGCCAGCGTCTGACCGGGATGTCTGCTGAGTTGAGTGAGAACTTGGTGGCAGGTGTCCCGTGTCCGGTGTGCGGATCCTTGGAGCATCCGACGCCAACCGTGGCGGATCGAGTATCCGAAGATGATCTAGCGCAGGCTAAATCGCAACTGGCGAAACAAAATGCAGATCGACGTCAGATTGAAGGGCAGCTGTCGAAGCTCGCAGTGGTACTCGCAGCAGAGCAAATTGATGAAGCGCAACCGCTACCTGTTGCGGCCGAGGAATCGGCGGATGCGCAATTGGTACCTGATGTCGATTCGATCTTGCTTGAATTGCAACACCGGTTGGTCCAGGTGAATCGTGAGTTAGCCGAGGCAAAGTTGCGGTTAGCCGAATTACGTATCCTGAAGCAGGAGCAGGAGCAGGACTATCAACGAGGTACCGCGGAGATTTTGGCCAAACTGGTCGGGGGTATTGACATTGCAGCGCGAGTTTCCCAGTTGAAGGCAGCGCGGACAGCGATTGAAGCAGTACGCAGCACAACAGCCGCAGTAAGTCAGGCGGCGGCGTCTAGTGATGCAGCGCTGAAGGCGTTGACCGAATCACCTGACCTGGTTACAGCCGAAGTATTCGCCGAAGCCAACCAGCTTTTAGTGCAACGAGAATCAGAGGATAAACGGCTTCATGGAGTTCAGGCCAATTTACTCGAACTTGCTGATTCCGTTGATGTACTCGGATCGGAGTACGTATCAGCAGCGGTAGCGATGGATGAGTTGGCCTGCCTGGTCGGACCAGTTATTCGAATCGCTGATGTCTTGAACGGGCGCGGGGCAAATACTTTGTCGCAGCCACTGAAAGCCTATGTGGTTCAGCAGATGTTCGACGAGGTAATTGCGGCGGCAAATATCCGCCTGAGCCAGATGTTGGCCGGCCGGTTTGCTCTAGTTGATACCGAAAGTGCCACCGGGCTAGAGCGCTCGCTGGGCCTGGGGCTTGAAGTCAGGGATCTAGTTACCGAAACCAACAGGCGGACCGAAACCTTGTCGGGCGGTGAGACATTTTGTGCCTCGCTAGCGCTCGCACTTGGTCTTGCTGACACCGTCAAGTCACATGCTGGTGGGGTCGAAATTGGCGTGCTTTTCGTCGACGAAGGATTCGGGGCGCTCGACCAAGAACGTCTCGATGACGTAATGGCTGAACTTCTCAAACTGCGGGCCGATGGCCGCACCGTTGGGGTGATCAGCCACGTGAGTGAGATGAAGAAGAGCATCCTGGAGCGCATCACGGTCCTCCCACTTGGCGGAGACTTGGGAAGTACCCTTGAAGTGTCTTGGATGTAATGACACTCGACCGGTGAGCAGAGGATAGATGTCTACCGACTTTGATCAGGCGGTAGCCATATTCGAAATAGCGGATGGGGTCTTTGAGTGGGAGGTGCCCGATGGCTGGCAGCAGGGCCGTGGAGCCTGGGGGTGGATTACCTGTTGGCGCGCTGGTTAGGTCCGTCATCGCGGCGCAAGGTAATGACAGATTATCGGCAGATGGATTGGAGGAAATGAGCGCTCAATTCGGTCGCTCAACTGTCAGATCTATGCGCCGGTGTTGGTGGGTGTACACCAGATCCGGTGTCCACCTGGTCCACCATCACTGCTCCCAAAGTTCGGCACTGACCCAAAATCCCGGTGCTGGTTCTTCCGGATTTCGCGCCACCGTTTTCTAAGCATATTGAGCAATGGCTCATCGATGGCATTCCGATGAGCCCGGCGCCGCGTTTTAGCCGAACCCTCACTACCTTGAGTGGTGATTAGCTACCACGTAATTGATTTGGCATTTTCCAAGATGCGTTTGACGTAATTAATGGTTTCAGGAAACGGCGGAACACCATCGTATTTTGCGACGGCGCCGTAACCAGCGTTGTATGCGGCAAGTGTGTTCTCGAGGCGATTACCTGAAACATCTTTCACAAGTCTTCGATTACGGCAATTAAGTTCAGCGGCCGAAGCCAACGCATCGGCCGGGTCCCACACATTGGTCTTGCCATCTTTATTAGCATCTATCCCGTAGGCCTGCCAAACCTCGGGCATGAATTGAGCGATACCCCGAGCACCGGCGCCACTTGCGGCATTTGGATCCCAGCCACTTTCGAGCTCCATCTGGGCGAAGAACACTGCTCGTGGGATTGCCGGGCAGCGAGCAGCAGCGTCGATGACCAATTCACGGTAGTGCGCTGGGACTGGTGCTGGCCCGATCAGCCCGCGCTGCTGTGCGGTGTTTAACAGCCACCAACCGCTAGCTGTTACCAGCGCTAAGCCAGTGACAGCGATGAGGAGTGAGCGAAGCGCACGTCCACCTTTGCTCTTAGCCACTAGGTCACGGTAACCCGACGGTCCCTAGGCGGCGGCAGCGACGCCCGGGTACGGTGATCTGGTGGCGAATGATTCGGGCGCGAAAGTGCCAGACCTCGATCAGGCACAGGTCGAGACCATGTTTGAACAGAAGTTAGCCGAGGCGTTCGCAGCTCTAGGCACTTTCAACCTCGCAGTTTTTGGCAAGACGGGTGTCGGCAAGTCTACTTTGGTGAACGCCATTTTTGGCCGCGATGTTGCGCGCACCGGAGTTGGCAAGTCGGTTACCAAGGGCTTGATGTACTACCGACACCCGGATGGGTTTCTTGGCCTGTATGACGCTGAAGGCTTTGAGACCGGAACCTCGGGTAATGTCATACTCGACGGCCTTCGCAAATTGGTTAGCGAACATGGGCAACGCGCGATTGATGAGCGAATTCACGCCGTTTGGTACCTAGTGCGCTGGTCAGATCGCCGATTCGAGCAAGCGCAGGCCGGATTCGTCCAGGCTTTACATGATCTTGGATTGCCAGTGATCGTAGTAATGACGCAGGTGCCGACCCGTAATGGGCAGGTGCATCCAGAAGCCCTCGAATTTGCAGCCTATATCGAAAGCATGGAATTGCCACTAGCACCCGATGGTCGAGTGGTGCTTACCAATGCATTGGTTGACTCCTTTACCGCATCTCCGGTTTTTGGGCTACAGAAATTATTAGATGAGACCTACGACGTGGTTCCGGTTGCCGCTGAGCGCGCATTGACCGCGGCTCAAGTCCTTGATCTGGGACGTAAAAAAAAAGCCGTCGCTGGCATCGTTAATCAAGCGGCCGTCTTGGCGGCGGGGATAGGAGCGACACCGATCCCATTCGCCGATGCGGCGCTACTAGTACCGAATCAGGTGGCAATGATCGCTCGCATCACCGCTGCATACGGGCTGCCTCCAAGTCGAACTCGAGCACTGGCAATTGCCGGCTCGGTGGTCTTAACAGGTGGTGCCACCATGGCGGGCAAGTACGCTGTCACCAGTCTGCTGAAATTTGTTCCCGGTGGCGCCATTGCCGGCTCGGCAATTTCAGCCACGGTTGCCGGTGCACTCACCAAGGCGGTGGGGCTGGCCTGGGCCAAGGTATGTGAATACGCGATGAGCCTCACGCCAGAAGGGCGGGACGCATTTCTCGCAAGTTCTGAGGTCACCGAGAAGTTCGTCGGCTTCCTGAAAGTCGGTAGTTCGGCCTCGGGGATCACCAAATTAGCCAAGCGCGCCCTCACCTAATGGTGTTAACGTCGTCTTGTTCAATTGGATCGGGAAAGGACAACCTATGAAGAAGTTACTCTTAGCGCTCGCGGCCGTGGCCGGTGCCGCCGCCGGGGTAGTCGTCTGGCGGCGACGTGGCAGTGTCGCTGGGCTTTCCGATGTCACCGACACTTGGCCAAAATCGATTGCTGCTGTAGCCGATGGTGCTGCAGGCGGCGTTGCCTCGGCTGCTGACGCCGCCGCCAAGGTTGCCGACCGCGCAGCTCAAGTGGTCACCGATACCGCCGCCAGTGTCGCTGATACGGCCGATGCGGCCGGTGCTTCTGCGAAGAAAGCGGCTAAGCAAACGGCTGCGGTGGCCCAAGAAATGGCCCAGGCGGCACAGGATGCGGCGGACGCAGCGGCAAAGAAGGCTGCCAGCAAGAAGGCTGCCAGCAAGAAGGCTAAATCGCAGGAGCCGAGTGCGTAATTGCTGATGTCGGGTGCGCTTTGAGCGAACTGCGGGGCCGCGGTTTTGGCCCGAGCGGATCGTTGCCGCACAATATGGCCTGTGGCCCAGTAGGCAAATAGGAGGTAAGTCGTGCGATCACCGGAGTCGTTGTACACGATTCACCAAGAGCCAATTGAGGTGGATCGACCGGTGCTCGTCTATGCATTCTCCGGATTTGTTGATGCAGGCGGCGGGGTGCGCCTTGCTGCTGCGCATATCTTGGAGACGTGTGAACACACGTTGATTGCGTCATTTGATATTGACGAGATCCTTGACTACCGTGCCCGCCGGCCGCGGATGTCTTATGTTGTAGATCATTTCGCATCGGTTGACATGCCGCAGGTGACCCTCCATGAGGTTACCTGCGCGAACGGTGAGTCGTTCCTGCTGCTGGTTGGCCCCGAGCCCGATTACCAATGGCAACGTTTCATCGCGGCAATCGAAGGTCTGGTTCGTCGCTTCGAGGTGCGACTCGCGGTCGGGCTTTCGGCAATACCTTGGCCGATTCCACACACTCGACCACTTGCCGTGACGGTGCACGGTAATGAGCCGGCTCTCCTTAGCCCTTACGCCTCGGTACTCGGTGAAATCGAAGTTCCGGGCCACCTTGGTGCCATGCTCGAGCTACACCTAGGCCAGCAAGGAATCCCCTCTATGGGTATCACGGCGCAAGTGCCCCACTACCTGGTGCAGTTTGAGTTTCCGCGTGCGGCGCAGACCTTACTTAATGGAGTCGGTGCTCTTACGGGGCTGGTATTACCCACAACCGACCTACAGCCGGCGGCGGTACGTGCTGAGCGCGAGGTCGCGGAGCAACTAGACGGCAATGATGAATTTGCAACAGTTGTTGCCGCTCTCGAGCAGCAATACGACCAGCTAAATGCGATGCAGCAGGGAGCCGCGGGGGGTATATCTGATTTAACTCCACAAGGTGGCGTACCTACCGGCGATGAGATTGCGGCACAAGTCGAAGAATTTTTGCAGAGCCTTGCAGAAGGCGATGAGCCGAAAGATACAGACAACTAGTCAACGCTAGTTGCAGACTTTACCATTCGTTGGTGCGACTCCGCTCAGAAGATAATTGTCGATTTCCCGGTCAATACATGGTGAACCTGCACCGTATGCAGTGTGCCCGTCGCCTTCGAAAGTGATCAACGAACTTGTCGGCAACTGTTCGTGAAGTGCTACAGCCCACGGATACGGCGTGGCTGGATCGAATCGAGTTCCGACCACCACGATGGGTGCGCTAGTGGTAGAGGTCACCGGTTCTGGCTGGCCAGCGAAGTTATTAAACCAAAAACTGCATGGTGAGTTTCCCCAGGACATTGCGCGCGCCAGCTCAGGCACCGGGGCATTCTTGGACCATGATTTTGCTGCGGCAGCCAGGCCCGTCCGGCCCGGTGTTTGGGGTGCGTCCAAGCAGGAAACCGCGTAGAAGGCTGAATTTTGATTGCTGCCGTAACGATTCTTCCCAATTCGATCGGCGGATTGGTCGGCAATCTGCTGTAGGGGCTCACCGTTACCGCGCTCTGCTTGCCCGAGTGCCGAGCGCAAGGTGCTCCAGAACTTCGGGGTGTACATACTCCAAAAGAAGGCGGTTACCGCTTGGGCTTGATTTAGGGGCTCGTAAGTACCGGTTGGCAGCGGGCGTTGATCAAGATTGGCGAGGAGACTATTGAAGCCATCTAGCACGTCTTGCTTATCGCCCGGGTAAGGGCAGTTACTGCGTTTGGTGCAATCGGCCGCAAAGCGCACCAGAGCACCTTGAAACCCGGCCGATTGTCCTTGCGAGATCTGCATACCATTTAAACTTGGATCAACCGCGCCATCTAGCACCATGCGGCCGACATGGCTTGGGAACTCTTGGGCGTACAACGCCCCTAATGTGGTGCCGTATGAGAAGCCCAGCAGGTTCAGTTTTTCATCACCAAGTGCTGCCCGCATGATGTCAAGATCGCGCACGGTATTAGCTGTTGAAATGAATGGAGCAATTTGTGGTGAATAGCGAAGGCATCCAGAGCTGATTTCGCGAGCAAGCCGAAGCAGGGAGTTTTGCTCGCTGAGCGAATCTGGAGTTGGATCAAAGAGGAGCCAGCGGGTGGTCTGCGCGCCCGTCATGCAGGTAACCGGGGCCGATGCGGCCACGCCTCTTGGATCAAAGCCGACGATATCGAATTGGCTCGCAACTTGCGGTGCGACAATGCCAGCTACCAAACTTGCGAAATCGGTGCCGGCGCCACCTGGCCCGCCGGGGTTAACCACTAGTGACCCGGTGAAATCTGGCCCCGTATGCCGTACCCGTGAGAGCGCAATTTGGATGTCCCCGGCGGCCGGATTGGCATAATCCTTGGGCACGATCAACTTGGTGCATTGCCGGCCACCGGAGCAGGTGGTCCAGGTGAGGGGTTGTTCGGTATATCTTGCGAGGTCAGCGGCGGCCGCCGGGCTCAAGCCAGCAACTACAGCTGTTAAGCAGGTTGCCAGCGTAGCCAATGGGACAATCCGCCGGCGCCAGTGTTGATGCATCACCTCAGCACCGTACGTCATGACGGCCGATTGGACGTATTAGCGGTCCCGAATCACTCGATCTTGGTGGGCATGGGAGGCTGTGGGGGCTTGACAGTCGTTCTTTGAAGGGAACTAAATGGCCGGCAATGCCACTTTCCGCTATGCCGATACGGCAATTTTGGCGGTTGCTGTGGCTGAGGCGCCCATTGTCGTAACGTCTGACGAAATCGACAACCAACTACTTGACACGTACTCAAGAGTTGGGCTCAAGCCCGGGATGCTCGAGCGGCTCGCTGGCATATATGAGCGACGCTGGTGGCCGTTAGATGTTACTTTTGCGGACGTGGCTGCCATGGCTGGTGCCAAGGCACTTGCGGATGCGGGCGTTGATCCAACCCAAGTCGGACTCCTCATCGATACTTCAGTGTGCCGTGATGCGCTGGAGCCGAGTGCCGCAGTTGATGTGCATGCGCAGTTGGGCCTTAGCTCATCATGTTTAAACTTTGACCTGTCCAATGCTTGTCTTGGATTCATTAACGGCATGCAGTTGGCGGCAATGTTCCTTGACTCTGGTCAGATTGACTATGCACTAATAGTCGATGGCGAAGGCAGTAGGCGACCACAAGAGTCAACGATCGCACGACTACAGCAACCCGATACCACCAAGGAAGACGTCCTTGCGAACTTCGCCACTCTTACCCTTGGGTCAGGGGGTGCGGCCATGGTTTTAGGTCGGGCCAGTGAGCATCCAGAAGGCCACCGGTTTGTCGGCGGAGTTTCGCGCGCAGCGACAGAGCACAACAAGCTCTGTGTGGGCGATATCAACGGAATGAGCACCGACGCTCGAGGTTTACTTGAGGCCGGGGTGGAACTTGCTAGCGCGGCATGGGCTGATGCTACCGAGGTCTTTGACTGGAAAGATCTCGATTGCTACATCATCCATCAGGTCTCGCAAGTTCATACGGCATCGATTGTTGACGCCCTTGGGATCGACAAGAGCAAAGTGCCGGTCACTTTTCCGACTCGCGGCAATGTCGGACCGGCCTCTGTTCCATTCACGTTGGCGCATTTTGCCGCTGATCTGGTTGCCGGCCAACGGGTTGCTTGCATGGGCATCGGCTCGGGCCTAAATGCGGCAGTCATCGAAATTGCTTGGTGAACCTAGTGGAGTCGGCCTCCTTGCCGCCGGCTGGTCTACCTGGCCTAGATCCATCTTGGTCGCGTCTAGCGAATGCCCCAGATCATTCCGGGAGAATTTGCACTTGGCATCTACTTGATTCGTACGCGCAGCGGTCAGGCGATGTCCCACGCCTAACTTTGGTTTGTGTTCATGGCAACCCGACTTGGTCGTATCTTTGGCGGCGCTTGGTTCAACTTGCTCCGGCCGATGTTCGCGTGGTGGCAATGGACCAACTTGAGATGGGATTTTCTGAGCGCACCGGCGACACCCGCCGATTAGCAGACCGTGTTGCTGACCTGAGTTCACTGACCGAAGCACTTGGTATTACCGGTCCGGTGGTGACGGTGGCCCATGATTGGGGCGGTCCAATTTCACTTGGTTGGGCGCAGCGCCATCTAGCGCAACTTGCCGGGGTGGTGCTCCTCAATACGGCGGTGCATCAACCAGTTGGTGGGCCAGCACCTGCCCTAATTCGACTAGCTCGCAGCGGCCCACTTTTGAATTTGAACACGGTGCACACGTCTGCATTTTTACGCGGCACGACTGCGTTAAGTGGGTCGAAAATGAGTAAGCAAACGGCCAAGGCCTTCCGGGCGCCGTATACGACTTCCCAGCGGCGCGTCGCTATTGGCGATTTCGTCGCCGATATTCCCTTAGAGACCGAGCACCCAAGTGCGAAGAAACTTGACTTGATAGCCGCCGACATGACCGAGTTTGAACAGGTGCCTATGTTGCTGCTTTGGGGGCCGGGTGATCCGGTATTTAGCGATCTTTATCTTGGTGACTTGATGACACGTGCCCCGCATGCTGATGTACATCGTTATGAAGGTGCTAGGCATCTGGTAAGCGAAGACGATGAACGAGTTTTTCCCGATCTATTGCGGTGGGTTGCGAACCTAGCACTCGAGCAGCGAACTGGTTCAAATCCAGGTGCTGGAATCGCCACGCAGCAGGTGCATCGAACCCGGCTCTGGGATGGGTTGCACGAGGCTGCTGAACGCACCCCGACTGGCGTCGCGATCGTCGAGATGTCGGGCGCTGGCCGCCGCGTCACCTGGCGCCGACTCGCCGACACCGTTGATCAATTGGCCGCCGGCCTGCACGCGAGCGGGGTTAACCCCGGTGACCGAGTGTCACTCCTCATCCCACCGGGTGCTGACTTAATTGCGGCGGTGTACGCCTGCTGGCGCATCGGTGCCGGTGTTGTCATTGCCGATGCTGGACTAGGTATTAAGGGCATGCGTCGGGCAATTCGCGGTGCCGCGCCAGATCACGTTATCGCTATCAGATCTGGGCTGGCGCTGGCTAGAACGTTGCGTATTCCCGGTCTGCGTCTTTCGGTTAAGGGTTTGGCCGCGATCGCGCGAATTGATGCACCAATGCCGCCGGAGCCCTCGGAGTCCGCGACCGCGGTCATTGTTTTTACCTCAGGGGCGACCGGCCCGGCTAAAGGCGTGGTCTACCGGCAATCTCAAGTAGCCGGCACCCGTGATGTGCTACGCGAGCATTATGTGATTAACCCGAGTGATGCCATCGTTGCCGCTTTTGCTCCGTGGGCGGTATTTGGACCAACGCTCGGGGTGGCGTCGGTCATCCCCGATATGGACGTCACCAAGCCACGGACTTTGCAAGCCGTTGCGCTCGCCGAGGCAACGGCCGCTGTTGCCGGCACCTTGCTGTGGGCTTCGCCGGCGGCCCTAACAAATGTGATTGTTACCGCTGGAGCCCTGTCAGCGGAGCAGCGGCGGAGTTTTGATTCATTGCGCCTGGTTCTTGGTGCAGGAGCACCGGTGCCGCTGCCATTACTTGAACAGATACACGAGTTGGTGCCCCATGCTGATATCAGAACGCCCTACGGAATGACCGAGGTACTACCTGTTAGTGAAGTAAACCTGCCGGAAATCAGGGCAGCGGCGGGCGGTAATGGGGTGCTAGTTGGTCGACCAGTTAATGGGGTCGAGGTTATGATCAGCGCCCTCGATGCGGATGGCAGGCCCGTCGGTGAACTTACCGACCAGAGCGAAGTGACGGGCGAAATATGTGTCAAGGCCGATCACATGCGTGATCGTTACGATCGGCTGTGGGCTACAAATTATTCGGCGTCCCGTGACTCAGGCTGGCATCGCACCGGCGACGTAGGCCATCTAGATTCCGATGGTCGGCTTTGGGTTGAAGGGCGTCTTGCACATTTAATTGTTACCGCAAGAGGCCCGGTGACCCCGGTGGGGATCGAACAGCGCGTTCAGCAATTGCCTTTTGTGCAGTGGGCAGCCGCTGTTGGGATCGGCCCTAGCGGCAATCAGTTGCCTATCGTGATCGTCACCTCAACTGATGGCACTGCTGAGGGGTTACTTGATGTCGATAGTACGCAAATGGTACGCGATCAGATACCCGAGCTTGATATTGCAGCTGTCTTGGTGCGAGATGAGTTGCCAGTTGATATCCGACACAATTCGAAGATTGATCGCAAGGCACTGAGTTTTTGGGCGGATCAGATATTGGCAGGGCACCGCTGATGCGAGTCTTGGTTACCGGCGCGAGCGGGTTACTAGGTGCAGCGACCGCGCACGCGATCGCGAACCGGGGGCACGAAGTCGTGGTGTTTCAGCGTCGCGCAAGTGGTTTGCCATTCGACGAAGTTAGGGGAGACATTGGTGACGACGACGCGCTAACCCGTGTCATGGTCGGGGCCTCGGCTGTGGTGCATTTGGCAGCCAAAGTTTCGATTACCGGAACAATGGCGGAGTTTGAACGGGTAAATGTTGAAGGAACTCGGCGGGTTTTGCAGTCCGCGAAAGTGGCAGGTGCATCAAAGTTCGTCTATGTGTCATCGCCATCGGTAGCCCATACCGGAGCTCCGATCATTGGTGCTGGTGCGCTGCCAGCTAACCCGCAGACGGCGCGCGGCCCGTATGCGAGCACGAAAGCGCAAGCCGAACTCCTAACACTGGCTCAAGATGAACCTGACTTTGCCGTCGTCGCAATTCGTCCGCATCTGGTCTGGGGGCCAGGTGATGAGCAACTCATTGGCCGCATCATTACTCGGGCGCGGGCCGGGCGGTTGTTCTTGATAGACCACGGGGTCGCGCTCATCGATACCACCTACATCGATAACGCGGCTTCGGCGCTGGTTGCCGCCGTTGAGCGGGCGGCTGAACCTTCGGTCCACGGCCGGGCATTTGTGGTGACAAATGGTGAGCCGCGAACAGTTGCGGAGCTACTAACTCAAATCACGCGGGCCGCGGGCCTGCCTGCCCCAACGCGAAGTGTGCCTTTCGCCGCCGCTTACGGGGCCGGCCGGGTCGCCGAGCGGGTCTGGCAAACCCGAGACTCCGAACCGCCGTTGACCGGATTCCTGGCCGAGCAATTGGCCACCGCCCACTGGTTTGACCAGCGTGAAACCCGTGCGGCATTGGCCTGGGTGCCGGCGGTGGGTTTGGCCGAGGGCTTTGGTCGGCTTACCAGCTGGTATCAGCGTGGCGCTGTGGCACTCTGACCGATTTTGCGCCTAATATTGAAAAGGCCCCTCAAAGTATGAGTTTGAGGGGCCTTTCCCTGAGGTCAGCTGCCTTCCGCCCGATTGCTCGGGGCGCCTGCGTTCTGTGCAGATCCGCCGCGCTCGATCCCCGTTTCCGGTTCACCAGTCGATCCATTCCGACCTCTCACATCGCTTCCTGCAACCAACTCCGCCAGCACCCAGAGTTCCCGGAGGTCAAGCCTTCGGTTCGGCTGTCATTCTTCGATTTGACCTTCACCTTTCGGCTCAGTGGGTAATTTCTAACAGTTCACAAGTCAACACGCAAGTCAAATTCAAAAATATTTTTAAATATTATTTATTTGCCGCATCACGTTTAACATTGGTAACACAAGCACGTCTATCACCACTTATTTGACCTTGGATTCGGTTACCAGGGGTGGTGTTGGAGTAGTTAGGTCCTTTGTACTAAGGGCCTGATGCGCAAGACTGCGGATAAAAAAACCTTTACGCTGCAACGGATATCAGTGTTTCATTGTGGAGGTCATCGCGTGAAAGTTGCATGGGAAAGTCGCCATCGTCACCGGCGGGTAACAGGGGATGGGCGCAACCGACTGCATTTTCTTGGTAGCTGAAGGTGCGGAGGTTGTGGTCTGTGATGTTCTTGATGATCTAGGTGTGGATGTTGCGTCGCGAGTGTGTGATGTGTACCGGAACCGAGAGTGTCAATGACGGGGGGTCGACCGTCGGCTTGGCTTTGAAGGTGGCCACTAGCGCGGAGTAGCACTAGTCCGACGTGCCTTGCACATCTGACCCCTTTGGTATATGGTTGAATTATCAACTACCCTAGGGAGTCGTTCTTGCCAGCTGTGAGTGTTGCCGATGTTTTGGTGTTGCCACGTATTAGTGCACCTGATGTGACCGCAGTGGTGCGCCCGGTTAATCGCGTAGTCACCGCACTGGCCACTTTTGAGGGCGAAGGGTTTCCGGTTCGACGGCCCTTCCCGGGCCGCATGTCACTTCGTGACTCCGATCCGTTTTTGCTGCTGGATCAAATGGGTGCGGTCGAGTGGGGTGCGGGTGAGCCCAAAGGCACCCCTTGGCACCCACACCGCGGGTTTGAAACCGTCACTTACATAGTGGATGGCGCATTTGAACATCAGGACACTGCCGGCGGCGGTGGGCTCATCGCTGACGGCGCCACCCAGTGGATGACCGCTGGTTCGGGCCTGCTCCATATTGAAACTCCACCGGAGGCCTTGGTCAGTTCTGGTGGGCTCTTTCACGGAGTGCAGCTATGGGTGAATTTGCCGGCGGCATTGAAGATGACGGCGCCTCGGTATCAAGATATTTCCGCGTCTTCGGTCGCTTTGGCGGCAAGCCACGACGGCGGCGCATTGGTTCGCATCATTGCCGGTGAGCTCGGTGGGATTTTTGGCCCTGGCATCACTTGGACTCCAATTACCTATGCGCACGCGACCGTGCAGCCCGGGGCCAAAATTTCGCTCCCGTGGAACCGAAGTTTCAATGCCATGGTCTACGCCCTATCGGGTAAAGGTTTCGCCGGAGTTGAAAATGTCGAGTTTGGCGAAGGCCAGTTGGTCGACTTTGGCGCGGGTGATGCGATCACTTTCGCGGCTGATACCAAACAGGATTCAAAGTCGCCGACCCTTGAAGTTCTCCTCCTCGGTGGCCAGCCGATTCGTGAGCCGATCGCGCACCATGGCCCGTTCGTGATGAATACCAAGGACGAGATCATTACGGCTATGGAAGACTTCCAGTCAGGTCGGATGGGGCAGATTCCGGCGACCGCACGTCGCTAGTCATGGCCGATCTTCACCAGGAGGTTCAATGACCGCACGCCGGTTACCGAGGTGGCACGAGGTCAAGCCACTGATCGGAGCGGAGAATCCATTCAAGAATCGTCGTGCCCGGGCTTTGTCACGGGCGGCGAGTATTTGGGATCTGCGTGCGCTCGCCCAGCGACACACTCCGTCAGCAGTGTTTGACTACACCGATGGCGCCGCAGGTGATGAGTTAGCACTTAAGCGAGCCCGCGAGGTATTTAGCCGCATTGAGTTCGCGCCTAGGGTGTTGCGCGACGTTTCGAACCTCGATACAAGCACCGAGATTCTTGGGGCGAGTAGTGCGCTACCGATTGTTTTGGCGCCGACCGGATTCACTCGGATGATGCACTATGAAGGTGAACCAGCGGTCGCTGCGGTAGCTGCCCGGGTTGGTATTCCGTATTCACTTTCGACCCTTGGCACAACTTCGATTGAAGATTTGGCAAACGCCGTACCAAATGTGCGGCGCTGGTTTCAACTCTATCTAATGCGCGATCGTAGCCCGAGTCTGGAGTTACTTGAGCGTGCGACTGCAGCCGGCTATGAAACGTTGATATTGACTGTCGATGCACCGGTCGCGGGGATACGTCGGCGCGATGTGCGAAATGGCCTGACGATACCGCCAAAACTGTCGCTCTCGACGCTTGCCAATATGTCTCGTTACCCCGCATGGTGGTTCAACGTGCTGACAACCGATCCACTGGAGTTTGCGACATTTCGGAGCTCCGAGGGTACCGTCGCGGATCTGATGAATCGAGTTTTTGATCCATCACTGACCGCGGCTGATGTGGAGTGGGCCCGTGCATCATGGGCCGGCAAGATAGTTGTTAAGGGGGTGCAGTCGGTGCAGGATGCGCAGCTTGTTGCCGATCTAGGTGTAGATGCAATAGTGCTTTCCAACCATGGCGGCCGGCAATTGGATAAAGCCCCGGTGCCACTGGAGCAGCTCCCATTGGTGAAGGCAACGGTGGGCGAAAATCTGTCGATATTCATTGACGGGGGAGTGATGTCTGGCAGCGATGTTGTCGCAGCCGTAGCACTAGGTGCTGACGCAGTACTGATTGGTCGCGCGTATCTATATGGATTAATGGCTGGGGGTCAGGCCGGAGTGCAGCGGGCGGTCGATATTTTGCAGCAGGAGATCGGGACCACTATGTCCTTACTTGGAGCCCGCAGTATTAACGAACTCACGCCAGATTGCGTGAGATTTCGTGCCCCACGGTAGTTCGGGTCGAGGTGTTAGCCGCTCTTGCGGCGGTGCTCGCGCTTGCCACCGGCCTTACTTGATTCGTCCTTAACCCCTCCGCTGTCGGCATCAATATTTGAGCCGGAGTGACCGCCCTTTTTGTTTTTGGCCTCAAGGGCCAAGCGGAAGCGTTCCTTGGGGTCATTGGGGTCCGGTGTTTTGGGTGTCTTCGAGGGTGCCATGGGTCAAGTCTCGCACTGCGGATGACCCCGGTTGCGGTGGGTGCCCGTGGTTGAATGGCTCGGTGGAACTAGTCAGGGTGATCTTGGGGGTGTTGGCCCTAGGGGTGGTAGTAGGCGGCTGCGGGTCGTCAACCGACCAGGTGTCCGGGGGCTTGCCTTTGGATGCGAACGTGCGATACCAGTTCAATGACTCCTCGGTACCACCTGCCTATCACCGCAGTTTCGAGTTGACCGTAACAGCCGAGCGGGCTCGCCTAATTGTTGATAGCTACGGTGAAATCCTCGCCGATAAGGAAGTCCAAGCGGTCGATGCAGCCTGGGCCACACTAGTTAAGACATACCCGCAATTGGAGTCGGTGGCGGCGGTGGAGCCGGAGCAAGGGTGTGTTGGCGGCACGAGTCGGTCACTGACAATCACCCTAGGGGACAAAGTCCTCAAAGAGATCTTCCTTGACGATTGTGGCGGGGTAAATGATGATGCTGCCACTGCGATATCCGACTGGGTCCAGCCGGCGAAGCAACTCTTCCCCGCGATTGACGTACTAGCGCCAAGTTGATGGGGTGGGCTCGGTGCCGTCTGATTGGATGGCCGCGTGCCCCCGGTGAAAATGTTCAAGGTTGAGGGGCGATTAGCGCCACAATCTGGGCACGCCGAGCCCCTTGGCCGAGTGGGGGTAATCACCACCCCCCATGGCCAAATCCAGACTCCGGCATTCATTCCGGTCGCGACCAAGGCCACCGTAAAGGCGGTACTGCCTGAGACCATGAAGGCTCTG
The DNA here is from genome assembly GCA_009694585.1 of Candidatus Nanopelagicales bacterium. Classification (GTDB taxonomy): domain Bacteria; phylum Actinomycetota; class Actinomycetes; order S36-B12; family S36-B12. The sequence goes on from SHUQ01000001.1 coordinate 29,017, forward strand.
GGCGCCCAAGCGATCTTGGCTAATGCCTATCACCTTTATCTGCAACCTGGCTCCGAAATCTTGGACGAAGCCGGTGGACTCGGCGCCTTCATGAACTGGTCCGGCCCGACATTTACCGATAGTGGCGGCTTTCAGGTGCTCTCACTCGGTGTCGGATTCAAGAAAGTATTGGCGATGACCGCCGACACCGTGCGGTCTGACGACGTTATCGCAGAAGGGCGCGATCGACTCGCTCAAGTTGACGATGACGGGGTCACTTTCAAGTCGCACCTAGACGGATCGATGCATCGATTCACTCCAGAGGTTTCCATGCGGGTGCAACATGAGATCGGCGCCGACATCATGTTTGCGTTTGACGAGTGCACCACCTTACTCAATACGCGGGAGTACCAGGAGCGATCATTGGATCGCACCTACGCGTGGGCTGTGCGCTGTATTTCAGAACATGAGCGGCTGACCATCGAAAGATCGAGCAAGCCGTACCAAGCGCTGTTTGGAGTAATCCAAGGAGCGCAGTATGAGGATCTCCGGCGAAAGGCAGCGCGAGATTTAGGCGGCTTGGGCTTTGATGGTTACGGTATCGGGGGAGCACTCGACAAATCTCAACTTGGCACCATCGTGCGCTGGGTTAATGAGGAGCTACCGGAAGATAAGCCTCGCCACCTCTTGGGCATCGGGGAGCCCGATGATCTTTTCACCGCCATCGAAAATGGTGCGGATACCTTTGATTGTGTTGCCGCTTCACGTGTAGCGCGTAATGGTGCTGTCTACAGCCGAAACGGCAGGTTCACTGTCTCAAATAGCAAGCACCGTAGAGCTTTTGTCCCGATCGACGATGACTGCGACTGCTACACATGCACCAACTACACGCAGGCCTATTTGCACCACCTGTTCAAGGGCAAGGAAATCCTCAGCTCAATGCTGGCGACTATCCACAACGAGCGCTTCATCGTGCGTCTGGTGGACGAGATCAGAAGTAGTATCCAGACCAACGACTTCTACACCCTGAAAACCGAGTTCCTCGGCCGCTTCTACGGCTCTTCGTCGCCCACTTAACCAGAACTCAGTAGGTGGGCTCGCGCTTCTTAACCGCGGCGATGACCCGGTAGGTGACAGGCAGTAACACGACTTCGAGGAGTGTCTTATACAGATATCCAATGACCACGTAGTTAAGGAACTCGCCACCGGTGATGATGCCGTAAAACGCAATAGTGCAAAAGACCACCGTGTCGGCTAACTCGCCGATCACCGTGGAGCCGATTAAGCGCAGCCAGAGGGCCTTTTCTTGGGTACGTTCCTTTATCTTCACCAAGACATATGCGTTAAGTAGTTGACCGACAAAGTATCCGCAGATGCTGGCCAGAACTATTCGCGGCACAAAGCCCAGTACCGCTTCAAACGCTGCTTGGTTTTCATATCCATTGGCCGGTGGTGAGATCTGAACGAGCCAAAAGGTGAGGGCAGCAAGCACGGCAAGGGCGAATCCCAGGTAGATCGCGCGCCGAGCTGCTTTGAGCCCGTAAACCTCACTTAAGACATCGCCGGTGATATAGACGAGTGGGAATAAGAAGGCACCGCCATCGGTGATGATGGGCCCGAACTCGATCAACTTGGTGGCACCGATATTGGAAATAAGTAGTAGACCGCAGAAGACGGCTACTACAACCGGGTAATAGCCCTTTGTAACCGCCGCAAAATGGGCGGTGGTGCGGGCGCGCTTGCTCATCGTGTTCGGCTCACCTGGTGATGCTGCCCCATTGCATGATCACGATACCGGCGATGACAATGCCCATGCCGCCGATGGAAACCGGGCTCATCTTCTCCCCGAAGATCAACCAGCCGCCAATCGCGGCACCAACGGTGCCAAGTGCCGACCAGGTCGCATAAGTCGGCCCCACCCCGAGGCTCTTTAGGGTCTGAGCAAGCAACGTAAAGGCGAGGCCATAGCCGGCCACCACGATCAGGGATGGCCACAGGCGGCTGAAGCCGTCACTGGCTTTGAGCGCGAGGGTGCCCATGACCTCGCTAAGGATGGCAAGCAAGAGCAGTAGATAAGGCATTGTTCTCAACTCCTTAAGCCCCCGGTCCTTTCGTGCCCCCGGCAGGATTCGAACCTGCGACCGTCGGTACCGGAAACCGGCGCTCTATCCCCTGAGCTACGGAGGCGCAGAGCGACTTCGCTCAACGACACATTGTGCCGCAGCGCAGGGCGCCCACTAGGTGGGGGTGCGAACAGTGTTACTGGGGTCTAGCCGGCGGTATCTACCCCGGCGTGGCCCTCGCCTGCATCGTTATAGGACCTCGGATCCTCAGTTGGCTCCAGATGGGTCAAGATCTGGGCTCCAGGTAGCGCAAGAGCGATGGCCGATTCAACTCGTTCAACTAAGTCGTGGCCTGTCGCAATCGTCCACTGCCCTGGCACGAGCACGTGCATGGAGACAAAACGCTGCTGGCCGGATTCGCGAGTCTGCAGGGCATGGAATGCCAATTCCCCCTTTGGGTACTCGGCCACGAAGGCATTGATGATATCGACGACGCGGGCCTCATCTTCGCCATTAAGGGCTCGATCCATGAGGCCGTGAACTGAATTGCGAATCAACGCGTAACCGGTCCACAAAATATTCAAGCCGACCGCGATCGCGACAATCGAGTCCAGCGGCAGCCAGCCCGTGAGGGCTACTAAGCCAACACCGAGTACTACTCCTATTGAAGTCCAGACGTCAGTGATTAGGTGTTTGCCATCGGCGACAAGGGTTATTGAGCGATGCCTGCGTCCAGCGCGCAAAATCAGCCATCCCACAGCGGCGTTAATGCCGGTAGCGGCCAACGTGATGAGTAGGCCGACCCCAAGGGCTTCTAAAGGTTGTGGGTGCACTATCCGTTCAATGGCCGAATAGACGATGACGATCGCGGCAACGAAGATCATTAGCCCTTCGATGCCAGCGGAGAAGTACTCTGCTTTGCCATGGCCGTAGTGGTGGGTGCTGTCTGCGGGGCGGGAGACGATGATCAAGGCGATCAGCGCGACAATCGCTGCCACCAGATTGACAACTGATTCCAGGGCATCTGAGAGCAGGCCAACTGAACCGGTCAGCAGATAGGCCCAGAGCTTGAGCGCGATGGTCGCCATGGCTGCGGCGATTGATAACCAAGCCCACCGCAACAGTGAGGGTGAACTATCTCCACGCTCGGTTAGGGTGCCAAGATTCACCGGAGCATCATCTCAGAGAATCCGAGACGAATCGCCATTAACTTTCCAACGCCGGTAGGTCAAGGGTGCGAAGATGGACCCGTGCATCCAAAACTAAAGGCCGTAATGGACTCGGTTAAAGATATTGGCCTGCGGTTCACCGAGCACCGAAACTCGTTGGCAGCCGGTGGCTTGGCCTACTTCGTGGCACTTGCGGTCGCTCCGGCGGCCGTAGTTGTGGGCGCATTAGCCGGACTCTTACTCGGCCCCGATCAAGTTCGAAGCGCGATCAGTTCCCTTGCAGGGGAGGATCCGATCCAAGGGCAAGCACTCAAGCCAATTACCGATTCTCTGGTAACTGCTACCGAGCACACATCAGCCAGCGGTTTAACCGTCACTTCGCTGGTCGGCCTGATCGTGGCAATCTATGCGGCCTCGAAAGTTGTATTCGGTTTGCGCTTGGCACTTGATGGGGTATTCGAAACCCTGCCTAAACGTCGTGGCTCAATAGGTCGGGTCATCGCGACTTTGATCACTTTGATCGCAATGATCATGGTGGTCGGTGCCTTTGTAGCCCTGACGGTGTTGCCCCGAATGCTAACTGGGCTGGGCTTAACTCAGGTCCGCGTCTTTTCCGGGATCGGGATCGTCGACTGGGCACTTAGCGCGGCACTTATTTGGTTGGCAATCAGGTGGGTGTTGCGTCATGCACCAAACAACCCAAAGCGGATCCCTTGGTTGGCACTTGGCCCAATCTTCATTACCTTTTGGCTGCTAGCCGTAAGTGCCGGGCTCGGCACCTACGCGAATTTTTCAACAACCCTCGGGTCGGCAATTGCGGTATTCGGTGGGGTGGTGGTTTTCTTACTCTGGTTCTACCTCGGGTTTCTCGGTCTGCTAATCGGTGCCGAGATCGAGGCGCAGCGTCAGCGCAGTGAAAATCTGCGGGTGGAAATGAAGTGAATGTGGCGGGTGTGACAGATGTTCAATCGAGGGACCAACCCTGACAAGTTCCTTACAAAACTCGCCGAAACCGATGTTTGACTTGCCCTGAATTTAGGTACATCAGTAAGTGTCACTTCCGAATCGGGGGATTAGAAAGTGACAAAAGTGAAGGGCCCCGCCAATCGGCGAGGCCCTTCACGTTAATCAGGTTCAACTAGCCAACAGTAACTTTGTCAGCCTGCGGGCCCTTGGGGCCTTGAACGATTTCGAACTCCACTGCCTGGTTCTCTTCTAGTGAACGGTAGCCGTCCGACTGGATTGACGAGTAGTGGACGAAAACGTCCGGTCCGCCGTCAGCTTGGGCGATAAAGCCGTAGCCTTTTTCAGCGTTAAACCACTTCACGGTGCCTTGAGCCATGGTGCACATTCTCCTTGCGCGGAACGTCGCGACGGACGGTCGCCCGTCGCGTGGCCTAGCCGTTCAAACCTCGTCCCGGCATCTGTGCACGTGCTCAGAAACTCCGACGCTCACCTAGGTGGGCACCATAGAACGGTGGTGCTGATCTGGCCTTGCCTAGACGGAGCATAGCCCCCCGCCCCGTGATAGCAAGCAAAATCTAATGGTTACGCTCCAGTAGTGACCCCTGAGGACCTGGCCGTGAGCGTGCGCGCGGCCGTCTTGGCGTGGATATCCGAGGCCGGCCTAGGGATCGAACTCCAGGACGAATTTAAGTTGGAGCGCCCAAAATCCCGTGATCACGGGGATTACGCGACCAATATCGCCTTGGCGCTGGCCAAACCGGCCCAACTGTCCCCCCGAGTTATCGCCGAGTTATTGGCGCCAAAGATTGCCGAAATACCAGGGGTCAGCGCCGCCGAAATTGCCGGCCCGGGGTTCATAAATATTCGACTCGATAGTGCCACTTTGGGACAAACGGCCCAAATCATTGTTGAGGCCGGAGCCGCATATGGCACCGGTTCGGCCCTTGCTGGCCAGCAAATCAACGTCGAATTCATCTCTGCGAACCCGACCGGCCCCTTGCATCTGGGACACACCAGATGGGCTGCTGTCGGTGATGCCATCACGCGGGTGCTTGTCGCTGCCGGGGCGAAGGTGTCGACCGAGTTCTATATCAATGACCGTGGTGTGCAGATGGATAAGTTCGGCGCATCGGTAATGGCGGCCGCGCACGACAATGAGATCCCCGAGGATGGCTATCAGGGTGCGTACATTCACGATCTGGCAGCGGCGATTGTTATTGCGCGCCCGAGTATCAAAGTCCTGCCGATCGAAGAGCAGTTCATTGCATTTCGTGAAGCGGCATACGCGCTCCAACTAAAGCAACAGCAGCAAGTCCTTGAACAATTTCGAACAAATTTTGATTTCTGGACGTCTGAACGCGCACTGCACGAGTCCAATGCGGTTGAGCACGGTTTAGAACTACTTCGTGATCAGGGTCATGTATATGAACTTGACGGCGCGGTGTGGTTACGCACCACAGATTTCGGTGACGACAAAGATCGGGTATTAGTTAAGGCTGATGGCGAGTACACGTACTTTGCTTCAGATACCGCCTATTACGTTAACAAACGTGAACGCAACTTCGACCTATGTATTTATCTGCTTGGTGCGGATCATCACGGTTACGTAAACAGACTGCGCGCGGTTGCTGCATGTAATGGCGATCAACTAGATCAGGTCGAAGTGCTCATCGGGCAACTCGTTAAGATCACTCGCGGTGGCGAGGAAGTAAAGTTATCCAAGCGAGCTGGCAATATCGTTACTTTGGACGAGTTAGTTGACGAGGTCGGTGTCGATGCCGCTCGGTACTCGCTGATCCGTTATCCGGTGGATTCTCCATTGACCCTAGATCTTGAGGCCATCACACTGCGCACCAATGACAACCCGGTGTTTTACGTCCAGTACGCCCATGCGCGCGTCGCGTCGGTGCTGCGAAACGCCGCCGAACTGGGTATCGACTGGCGTAATTTGCAATTTGATGCGGGATTACTGTCCCATGAGCGCGAGAATGAGCTCCTGGGTGCACTTGCCGAATTCCCTCGAGTGGTGGCCGGTGCAGCTGAGCTGCGCGAACCCCATCGGGTGGCTAGATATCTGGAGGATCTAGCCTCGATCTACCACCGGTTCTACGACAGTTGCCGGGTCCTGCCGCGAGGCGATGAGGACTTGACCCCCGAGCAGGTGGCTCGGTTATGGCTCTGTGCGGCTACCCGCCAAACTATTTTCAATGGGCTGCAACTGCTTGGGGTCAGCGCACCCGATCGCATGTGACCGGGTATCGAATACCCTGCGCCTGTGCGAAACAATAATCTGTCAACCGAATTGGACCCAGCCATCTGGCCGCGTTCGGCGGAGCGCAATAGTGCGGGCGCCCTAGAGATCGGTGGCGTCGATTGCCGGGATTTAGTAGCGGAGTACAAGTCTCCGGTCTACGTACTCGATGAAGTTGATGCCCGATCCCGCGCCCAGAACTTTCTCCAGGCATACGAAAGTGCTGGTGCCACCACGGTCTATTACGCGGCAAAGGCTTTTTTGGCAACGGCGGTTGCTAAGTGGGTTACCGAAGCCGGTCTTGGTGTCGATGTGGCATCCGGGGGTGAACTCGAGGTGGTGCTGCGTGCCGGTGTGCCTGGCCATCGAGTCTTGATGCACGGTAATAACAAGTCGACGGCCGAGCTCGAATTAGCACTTGCCGCTGGGGTCGGGCGCATAGTTATCGATTCCTTCGATGAGATCGTTCGAGTCGCTGATGTTGCGAACCGCATGGGCATGGTGCAGCAGGTGTTGCTGCGCGTGACTGTCGGGGTAGAGGCGCATACGCACGAATTCATCGCAACCGCGCACGAGGATCAAAAGTTTGGACTATCGGTGGCTTCTGGAGATGCGGCGGAAGCGGTCCGGCGCATCGCGAAGCTCCCGTCACTGTCATTTGCCGGGTTGCACTCACATATTGGCTCTCAGATATTTGACGCATCTGGCTTTAATGAAGCTGCTGCGCGAGTTGCGGCATTTGCAAGGTCACTTCGTGATGAGCAAGGCGTGGGTGTCAACGAACTTAATCTAGGCGGTGGTATGGGTATCGCCTATGTCGAAGGGGATGACCCCCTTGACTTAGCTGAGATGGCTGAGCAGATCTGCGCGGTAGTGCGAAGTGAATGCGAATTGGCTGGTATTGAAGTGCCGGCGCTGGCTTTTGAGCCGGGCCGGGCGATTATCGGTCCCGCCGGAGTGACCATCTATGAGGTCGGAACCGTTAAGCCGATTGAGCTTGATGAGGGGGTCGTTCGCACGTATATATCGGTCGACGGCGGCATGAGCGACAATATTCGCACCGCACTTTATGATGCGGAATACTCGGTGGTGCTGGCCTCGCGACTCTCAACCTCTGAGCCGATGTTGGCGCGGGTGGTTGGTAAACACTGCGAATCTGGCGACATCGTGGTGCGCGATACGTGGTTGCCGTCAGATGTAGTCCCTGGCGATCTATTGGCTGTAGCAGCAACGGGTGCCTACTGCCGCTCAATGTCTTCCAACTACAACTACCTGCCGCGGCCGGCGGTTATCGCAGCGCGGGATCGTGCTACCTCGGTGGTGTTGCGCCGCGAAACCACCGAAGACCTGTTGGCTTTAGATCCCGGCGCTTGATCTATTACCGCTCTGAGCCTGCGACTAGTTCCTCGGGCATCTCGGCGGTCGAGCGAGTGATCATCCAAATCACCACGGCGATCACCGGGCCAACCAAGGGCGCCAAGATTTTGAGCCAGACCTAGCCAAGGGCCCCCCACCGGCAAATAGAACTGGACCAAATGAGGGGACCGGGTTCGCCGACGTGCCGGGTCAAGAGCACCTCGAGCAAGAACGCACCGGCCATATCAATATTGTCAGCGGGCTCAAGATACCGGGCCGAATGCGGAGGCAACGCCAACAACCCCATTACCGGGCCCGCCACCGTCTTCTCCAACTTTGGCTGCGACGCTAAATATCGAAGCGCCTACTGCCAAGAAGACCAGCAAGAAAGTTCCTAGGAACTCTTCGACGAGTTTGCGAGACAGGGAGGTGGCCATGGCTCTCCTTAATGCGAGGTCATTGCCTTCTTGGGCGGAAAGTCTTTGGTCTGAGCCCAAGGGGTGATTTGGGGCGCCGGTGCCGCCCAGACTCAGCCCAGATGGGGGACACGACCAGTGGACCTGAGAGGCTTGGCACATGTCTCGTACCCTGACCGTGGCCCTACTCGGTGGTGGCACCGTTGGCGCCCAAGTGGCCCGACTGATTGATACCAGTGCTGCGGATTTGGAGCACCGGGTGGGTGCGCCGGTGGTGTTAACCGCGGTTGCTGTGCGAGACACCACCAAAGCACGGCCGGGTATTCCCCCTGAATTGATCACCGGTGATGCGATGGCGGTAGCCACCAGTGGCGCTGACATCGTGGTCGAACTCATGGGCGGCGTCGAGCCGGCCCGATCACTTATCTTGGCGGCGATGGCAGCGGGGTCAAGTGTGGTGACCGCGAATAAGGCGTTGCTGGCCGCTGATGGCGCGACTTTGCATGCGGCGGCGGCTAACTATGGAGTCGATCTCTACTTCGAGGCTTCGGTGGCCGGTGCTATCCCATTACTGCGCCCGCTTCGTGAGTCCTTAGCGGGTGACCGTGTTACTAAAGTCATGGGCATCGTCAATGGCACCACCAACTTCATGCTGACCAAGATGGATGAAGAAGGCGCTGACTATGACGAGGTATTTGCTGAAGCCGATGCACTCGGCTATCTGGAAGCCGATCCAACACTTGATATCGATGGGCATGATGCCGCGGCTAAAGCAGCGATCCTGGCCGAATTGGCCTTCCACACCAAGGTCACCCTTGACGATGTCTATTGCGAGGGGATCTCAAAAGTCACCTCGGCCGACATTATCGCTGCGCAGCAAATGGGTTTTGTGATCAAGTTACTTGCGGTTGCCGAAATTAAGGGCGATAACGAAGGCGTGATTGTTCGGGTGCACCCCTCAATGGTGCCGCGCGATCATCCATTGGCAAGTGTGCGTGGGACCTTCAACGCGGTATTTATTGAAGCGGAATCAGCGGGTCAAATGATGTTCTACGGCCGAGGTGCCGGGGGAGCGCCAACGGCCAGTGCGGTACTTGGTGATGTCGTTGCTGCCGCTCGCAATCGCCTGACGGGTGGACGGGGCCCTGGGCAAAGTACGTATGCGAACCTCGAGCCACTACCAATAGGTGCGGCAATGACTCGCTACTACGTTAACCTTGATGTGACCGATCGCCCCGGCGTACTCGCTACCATCGCAGCGGCGTTCTCCGATAACGGCGTGAGCATTCAGGTGGTTCGTCAAGATGGTCATGGCGACGAAGCCGGTTTACTCGTGAGAACGCATCTGGCAAGTGATGCGGCATTGCGGGCCACCGTCGATCAACTTCGCGAACTTGAGACGGTCAAGCGTGTGGTTGGGGTAATGCGTGTCGAAGGTGAGGCCGGAGTTTAATCATGGTGCACCAATGGCGCGGGTTAATCGAGGAGTACCGCGATCGATTGCCGGTAACTGCATCAACTCCGGTGGTCACTTTGGGTGAAGGCGGCACCCCGCTGGTTTACGCCTGCACTTTAAGTGAGATGACCGGATGCTCCGTGTGGCTTAAGTACGAAGGCGCCAATCCGACCGGATCCTTCAAGGACCGCGGCATGACGATGGCAATCTCAAAAGCGGCAGAAGCCGGCGCTCGGGCGGTAATTTGCGCTTCGACGGGCAATACCTCGGCAAGTGCAGCGGCATATGCAGTAAAAGCCGGCATGGTGTGCGGAGTGTTGGTACCTCAAGGCAAGATCGCGATGGGCAAACTTGCTCAAGCGCTCGTGCATGGTGCGACTTTGCTGCAAGTCGACGGTAATTTCGATGACTGCTTGGCCATAGCTCGTGATTTGGCGGAGAATTATCCGGTTGAACTCGTCAATAGCGTTAACCCGTCGCGGATCGAAGGTCAAAAAACCGCGGCTTTTGAAATCGTCGACATGTTGGGCTTTGCCCCCGATATCCACTGCATACCTGTAGGGAATGCGGGCAACATCACCGCTTATTGGCGTGGCTACTGTGAGTATCACCGTGACGGGATTTCTCCCTCGCGCCCGCGCATGTGGGGTTTTCAAGCCGCCGGGGCAGCACCGCTCGTCCTTGGTGCTCCTGTTTTGAACCCTGAGACGATCGCAACGGCTATCAGGATTGGTAACCCAGCCTCATGGGACTTTGCGGTTGCGGCGCGCGATGAATCCTCTGGGCTGATTGACATGGTTACCGACGACGAAATCTTGATGGCCTACCACCTGATTGCAAGTCGCGAAGGCTTGTTCTGCGAGCCGGCGAGTGCGGCCAGTGTCGCAGGACTATTGAAATTGCACGCGGCCGGTCAACTCGATGCGGGGCAATCGGTGGTTTGCACTTTGACCGGACATGGACTTAAAGATCCACAATGGGCACTTGCTGACGCCAAGGATCTAGTTGTTGTCCCGATTGATGCCAAAGCGGCGGCGCGCGCCTTGGGCTTGGACTCCTAATGGCAGCAGAACTGCGCCGAGAACCCATGCGTATTCTAGTTCCGGCGTCGAGTGCAAATATCGGACCAGCATTTGATTCAGCAGGCCTAGCACTTGACATCGTTGACGATCTAGTAGCGATGATTACTGATGATGATGGTGTCTTGATCGAAGTCGCAGGTGAAGGTGCCGGCAGCGTCGCACTTGATGAGTCGCACCTGGTTGCCCGTTCCATGGTGCTTGGGTTTGCCGCTATGGACGCGAATCCGCATGGCTTCATTCTGCGTTGCAATAACGCGATTCCACATGGCAGAGGTTTGGGATCATCGGCTGCCGCCATCGTGGGCGGGCTGGCCTTGGCGCGTGCCTTAGTCGTTGACGGGGACTCCTTGCTGCCCGATGCAGCGTTGCTGCAGGTTGCAAAATCGATGGAATCCCACCCCGACAATATTTCGGCTGCCCTTTATGGTGGCCTGATATTTGCCTGGACCAACGAGTCTGGGTCGGCCGGTCATATCCGCCTTGACCTGCATCCGGCAATTAGGCCGGTAATCGCGGTGCCGGCATCGGGTTTGCCAACGGCGGAGGCTAGGTCGGCTTTGCCACTGGAAGTTGCTTTCGAGGACGCAGCATTTAATGTCGCACGATCGGCGCTACTCCTGCATGCGCTAACCACCGAGCCCGCTCACCTGTTGGAAGCCACTTCCGATCGCCTCCACCAAAACCTGCGCCGATCAATGTACGGTCCGTCCTTGGAGTTAGTGGAGGCGCTAAGAGCCGCGGGCGTGCCGGCGGTAATTTCCGGGGCCGGCCCCAGTGTGCTGGCGCTGGCATCTGATGCCACAGTTGGCATGGTGGCAGGCTTGGCGGGGGCGCTTTGGCGGGTAAGCCAAGTGTCGGTGGCAGGGCAAGGGGTGCGTACCGTCCCAATCGAAAGGTGACCCCCGGTTCGTGCCGGGGAGGCAAACCCGTGTTATAGTGAGATCGCTCCAATGGTGACGGCCAATTTGCCGTACTCCCTCAAGTGACAAATTCGAAGCCCTTTTCGGGTATTTCATTCGGATAGAACCTCGGATTGTCACTTTCCATCGTGATGGAGCTCCCATCGAATAAAGGAATTGCGTGACCGAAACAACGTCCGCCGCAAAATCAACCAAAGGTAGCGGCAGTGACCTCTCAGCAATGTTGCTTCCCGAGTTGAAACAGGTGGCCTCCAAATTGGGCATCGCTGGCTCCCGCGCTATGCGCAAGGGGGACCTAGTAGCAGCAATAAGTGAAAAACGGCAGGGCAGCGAGCGCTCAAGTGGCGGGGGTCGCGCACCGCGAACCACCTCGCGCACAACGGCAACTGCATCGCCGGCCGCCGCCGAACAGGCAGAAGCTCCAGCCCAGGCCGCACCAGCAACTGACGACAACGCGCCTCGCACCGATAACCGCGACAACCGCAGTGGCGGTGATCGTAATAACCGTAATTTCAATAATGACCGCGGTGATCGTAATAACCGTAATTTCAATAATGACCGCGGGAACCGCAACAGCGGCAATGACCGGAATAACGGTGGCGATCGCAGTGGTGGTAACGATCGGAGCGATCGCGGGTTCGATGGCAGTCGCCGCCGGGGCCGTGATCGTTCGCGTGATCGAGGTCCGCGCCGTGAGGGCGGTTTCAACGAAGCCGAACTCGAAATTTCACCAGATGACATCCTGACCCCGGTAGCGGGCATTCTCGATGTCATGGAGAACTACGCATTTGTTCGCACCAGTGGCTATATGCCTGGGCCGAATGACGTTTATGTGTCGTTGTCGCTGGTGCGCAAGCATGGGCTCCGCAAGGGCGATGCGGTAACCGGATTAGTCCGGCAGCCACTCGACGGTGAGCGCCGAGAGAAATTTAACCCGCTAGTTCGCATCGATACTGTCAACGGTGGCGATCTTGAAGCCGCACGTAATCGACCAGAGTTCTCGAAGCTGACTCCGTTGTACCCACAAGATCGGCTGCGCCTAGAGAATGACCCGAGTAATTTGACCACCCGGGTAATTGATCTAGTATCACCGATCGGCAAGGGTCAGCGCGGCTTGATCGTCTCCCCGCCAAAGGCGGGCAAGACCATGGTGCTGCAAGCAATCGCGAATGCGATCACCGCAAATAACCCCGAAGTACATCTCATGGTCGTTCTAGTTGACGAGCGCCCAGAAGAAGTAACCGACATGCAACGCTCGGTCAAGGGTGAGGTAATTGCGTCGACATTTGACCGCCCGGCTGAAGATCACACCATCATCGCTGAACTGTCTATTGAGCGAGCTAAGCGTTTGGTCGAACTCGGCCACGATGTCGTGGTGCTACTTGACTCGATGACCCGTCTGGGTCGTGCCTACAACTTGGCGGCGCCGGCCTCGGGTCGGATCCTCTCCGGTGGCGTCGACTCAACTGCGCTCTACCCACCCAAGAAATTCTTCGGCGCGGCCCGCAATATCGAAGGTGGTGGCTCCCTCACCATCTTGGCCACGGCATTAGTTGAAACTGGTTCACGGATGGACGAGGTGATCTTCGAAGAGTTCAAGGGCACCGGCAATATGGAACTCAAGTTAGACCGCCGCCTGGCCGATAAGCGGGTATTCCCAGCGGTTGATGTTGACTCCTCCGGTACTCGCAAGGAAGAACTGCTCATGACTCCCGAGGAGTTAAAAATCGTCTGGAAGTTGCGCAGGGTGCTTCATGCCCTTGACCAGCAGCAGGCGATCGAGTTGCTGCTTACCAAATTGCGCGACACCAAGACCAATGCCGAGTTCTTGATGCAGATTCAAAAGACCACTGCATCAGGCAATGGTGAAGACGACTAGCAGGTAGCCGGCAGGACCCCCAAAAAAAGGCGGATTACCCGCTGGTGGGCCGGGGGTGCAATAATGACCACGCTGCGGTTCACGGTCCCGATCAATTCGATCGGGCAGCCGACCCGGAGCTGACAAGAGGAGTTAGCTGTGAAGGCCGATATTCATCCGGCATATGCCGAAACGACGGTGACCTGCACCTGTGGCACTACATTCACCACCCGCAGCACCGCGAAGAACGGCAGTATCCACGCCGACGTCTGCTCCCAGTGCCACCCGTTCTATACCGGTAAGCAGAAGATTCTTGATACTGGCGGTCGGGTCGCTAAATTCGAAACTCGTTACGGCAAGGCGGGCGACAAGTCCGCTGACAATTAGCTTCTGATCCCGGGCGCCGGCCCGGGATCGACCGCGTGTCTCCCCCGTCATGCGGTCGGTCCCTGACCGGCGCCCGGGATTGTTTTATTTACCTTCAGCGAATTGTCGTGGTGCATTTATCCCTAGGGTATCTAGGAAGGAGGATTGATGTTTGAGTCATGTGCCGAGCTTTCAGTTGAGTACAGCGATCTCGAACTCAAACTCGCAGATCCAGCGGTGCACGCTGATCAGTCAGTAGCTCGGAGATACGGCCGTCGATATGCCGAACTGCGTCCGATCATCACCGTCTACCGAGATTGGGCAGCGCTCGCTGACGACGTCATTGCCGCGACCGAGCTTGCTGACGATGACCAGTCCTTTGCTGATGAACTCCCGGGCTTGATCGAACGCGAAAAAGCAGCGGCGGAACACTTAACCCGTTTGCTGCTACCGCGCGACCCACTTGATGACAAGGACGTGATCTTGGAGGTCAAGGCGGGGGAGGGCGGCGAAGAGTCGGCGCTATTTGCCGCCGACCTACTGCGGATGTACATGCGCTACGCGGAGCGTCGTGGTTGGGCCACACAAATTATCGATGCGGTTGAATCCGATCTCGGTGGCTACAAGGATGTGGCACTGGCTATTAAGGCCCGTGGTAACCCTGAGCCTGGTGATGCTCCCTATGCGCGACTGAAATATGAGGGCGGGGTCCATCGCGTACAACGCGTGCCGGTAACTGAATCCCAAGGGCGTATCCATACTTCCGCTGCGGGTGTTCTTGTGTTTCCCGAGGCCGAAGACGTCGACGTTGTGGTAGACCCGAATGATCTGCGGATCGATGTATTTCGATCATCAGGCCCAGGCGGGCAAAGCGTCAATACGACCGATTCAGCGGTACGTATCACCCATATTCCAACCGGGGTGGTGGTATCCTGCCAGAACGAAAAGAGCCAGCTACAAAACCGGGAGCAGGCCATGCGTATCTTGCGGGCCCGGTTGCTGGCTGCGGCGCAGGAGCAGGCTGCGCAAGATGCTTCCGATGCGCGCAGGCTGCAGGTGCGCACCGTTGACCGAAGCGAGCGCATTCGAACTTTCAATTTTCCCGAGAATCGACTTGCCGACCACCGCGTTGGCTATAAGTCACATAACCTGGACCAAATCCTTGATGGTGATCTTGATGACGTAATTAACGCCTGCTTGGCGGCGGATAACGCGGTGCGGTTAGGTGACACCCCATCGTGAATTGGGATGTTGACCAGACCACCGGCGGACGAGTCACCGTTCGCGACGTGCTCATCGACGCCGAGCGACGCCTAGCCACCGCTGACATCCCATCACCGAATGTCGATGCTGCTGAAATCATCGCATTTGCACTTGGAGTACGACGAAACCGAATGATTTTGCAGGATTTAGTCACTCCTGAGCAACGGGTGCGAGTTGAACAGCTCATGACCAAGCGGCTCTCGAGGGTGCCGTTACAACACCTTTTGGGCACTGCGGCATTCCGCCATATCGAACTGCAAGTGGGGCCAGGAGTTTTCATCCCGCGTCCTGAAACTGAGCTCGTTGTTGAAGCCGGTATCCGTGAATTGCGCGAGCTTGCGGCACCGGCGCGGATCGCGGTGGACTTATGTGCGGGGAGTGGGGCCGTAGCGCTGTCGATTGGGGTTGAAGTTGAAAACTCTCGGGTATACGCCGTAGAAGTTGATGATGAGGCGGTGCGCTGGACCAGGCGCAATTTAGCCGCACAGGAGACGGCATTAACGGCAGCAAGATCTCGCGTCGATGTGGTTCAAGATGACGCAGTTTTAGTCGCTGATGCTGGACATAGACTCGCCCGGTTGGCCGGTCAGGTCGCGGTTATCGTTTCGAATCCGCCGTATATACCGGCTCGCATGGTGCCGAGAGAGCCAGAAGTTCGCGACTATGAGCCCAAGGTGGCCCTATTTGCTGGTGAAGATGGTCTTGACGTAGTGCGCGGCGTGCTGCGAACTGCAGCAATTTTACTAAAGCCAGGTGGCATGGTGGTGATTGAGCATGCCGATGTGCAAGGTGCTGATGCTGGGTTAGCCGGGGTCGCCGGTCTGGCTCAGAGTTTGGTTGCGGATGAAGAGCTTTCGCTGCTGGCCAATTTGCCGATCGGTCAAATAATTTGGCGCGAAGTAGTGGATCGCAAAGATTTCAATGGCTTACCGCGGTTTACTATAGCTCGTCGAGCTAGTTAGATGAGGGGCTGTTAATGCTGCGGTTGGCATGCGGAACAAGTGCCGATCACCCAGATCGACCGCGCGCACTTAGTGCAGCAACTTCAGCGGCTCGGCGCGGCGATTTGATTTTAGTCCCGACCGAAAGCGTCTATGCGCTAGCAACTGATCCATTTAGCGTCCGCGGGGTCGCCTGCTTACGCAAGGCCAAAGGTCAGTCCGAAAAAGTTCCGGTACCCATCATGGTGCCGAGTGCCGCGACGATGAGCGGGCTCGCGGTGCACGTTGGGTTGCCGGCGGCCCGGGCTCTGATGCTGAATTTTTGGCCCGGCTTGTTGACCTTGCTGTTTGAGCCGCAGTCAACTCTGGCCTGGGAAATGCCACGTGATGCACCACTTGCGGCGCGGATGCCACTGCACCCACTACTGCTTGAGTTGCTCCGTGCCACCGGCCCATTGGCGGTTACCGGGGCTAATGTCGCCGGATTGTCGCCCGCAACTACCGTCGACGAGGCGGTTGAACAATTTGGTGAAGCCATCGTGATGGCACTTGATGTCGGCGAACTGGGTATGGCGCCCGAAAACTCCAGTGCTGACCTAACTGAGATTATCAGCACCGTGGTGGACCTTCGGGGTCAAGCCCCAGAGGTGTTAAGGGTGGGCGCCATTTCAGTAGCCGAACTGCGGGCGGTCTGCCCGGATATGATCGACTCGACGTCGGGGTCGGCGCCCGACTAGACCGGCCGGTATTGCGTAGAGTGGGTCCGCCAACAACAAGGGAGTTAGATGAGCAGCACGCCGTTTTGGGGTCCGGATTTCGACGCATTGGCCGCCGAGGATCCACAGATTGCCGGCGTGGTTTTGGCCGAACTCGAGCGCCTGCGCAGCGGTCTGCAACTCATCGCCAGCGAGAACTTCACTTCACCTGCTGTCTTAGCGGCCCTCGGATCGACACTAAGTAATAAGTACGCCGAAGGTTACCCGGGCCGCCGGTATTACGGCGGCTGCGCCGAAGTCGACGTCGCCGAGGAAATCGGCATCTCGCGTGCCAAAGAGCTCTTTAGCGCAGATCACGCCAACCTCCAGCCACATAGTGGAGCCAGCGCCAATATCGCCGCCTACGGTGCCTTCGTAATG
Source organism: Candidatus Nanopelagicales bacterium (assembly GCA_009694585.1). Lineage (GTDB taxonomy): Bacteria > Actinomycetota > Actinomycetes > S36-B12 > S36-B12. The sequence continues at coordinate 46,239 of SHUQ01000001.1, forward strand.
CCGGGTGAAACCGTGCTCGCGATGAGTTTGCCCCACGGAGGCCACCTCACCCATGGCTCCAAAGTTAATTTTTCAGGCAAGTGGTTCAACATAATTTCGTATGGGGTGCGCAAGGACACCGAACTTATTGATTACGACGAGGTGCGGGCGCTGGCTGTTGAACACCGGCCCAAGATGATCATTTGTGGGGCGACAGCATATTCGCGACTCATTGATTTCGCGGCTTTTCGTTCGATCGCCGACGAGGTGGGCGCAATTTTGATGGTTGACGCTGCCCATTTCATCGGTTTGGTCGCGGGTAAGGCCATCCCTAGCCCGGTGCCCTTCGCCGATGTCGTCACTTTCACTACCCACAAAGTACTGCGCGGCCCACGCGGGGGCATGATCTTGTGCAAGGCCGAGCATGCGGCGGCCATTGACAAGGCGGTTTTCCCGATGATGCAAGGCGGGCCACTGATGCATGCCGTGGCGGCCAAGGCGGTGGCACTTAAAGAGGCAGCCACTCCCGCTTTTCAGGAGCATGCCAAGCAAGTAATCGTCAATGCCCAAGCGCTTGCGGCGGGATTGGCTGCTGAAGGGATGCGCCCGGTTAGTGGTGGCACCGATACCCATCTAGCACTTTTTGATCTGCAGCCCCTCGGCGTTACCGGGTCCGAAGCTGAAGTCCGCTGTAATGCTGCTCGCATCACCCTTAACAAGAATTCAATTCCCTACGATCCACAACCACCGTCGGTGGGCTCGGGTATTCGGGTGGGCACTCCTGCGGTGACCACGCAAGGGATGAATGCGGGAAATATGCAAGAGATTGCAGCTTTGATTGGCTGTGCGGTTCGTGATCCCTCAACTGCGGATGCAGTGGCAGCTGATGTATTGGATTTGGTCACCAGGCACCCGGCCTACCCGCAGGGCTAATCATTGTCCGAACCGCTTCACCGAAGTTGACCGAGAGGAGTGGCTGTGCGCGAATATCTCCTGTGTTTACTCGCGGCTGCCGCGGTCACCTACTTGACCACCCCACTTGTTGAGCGGTTCGCGATTCGGTTCGGTTTTGTCGCGCAAGTGCGCGATCGTGACGTGCACGCCGAATCCACCCCGCGCCTTGGCGGCATCGCGATGATGCTGGGCCTTTCGACCGGCCTACTGCTCGCCAGCAAGCTACCGATGATGGGTTCGGTTTTCGAAACGGGCAGCGCACCACTGGCCCTGCTTACGGGTGTTGCCATCATCGTCTTACTCGGAATCATCGACGATAAGTGGGGGCTGGACGCTCCGATCAAACTTGCCGGTCAGGTGTTGGCCGCAGGGGTGATGGCCTTTCAAGGTATTGCCGTTATTTGGCTACCGATCGGGGGCACATTCGTCCTCGACCCGCTAACAAGTGTGCTATTCACCGTATTAATTGTCTTAATCAGTATTAACGCCATCAACTTCATTGACGGGCTTGACGGCCTAGCCGCAGGCATAGTGGCGGTGGCAGCCGGGGCATTCTTCGCTTATTCGTATCTACTCTCGGTGGTGCTCGGGGTCGAGCGTGCGACTTTGGCGACCTTGGTTTCGGTGCTTCTAGTTGGCATGTGTATTGGATTCCTGCCGCACAACGTCTACCGGGCGCGCATCTTCATGGGCGACACCGGCTCGATGATGCTGGGTTTGCTGCTGGCTGCTAGCACTATTACTTTGTCCGGTCAGGTCGATCCAAGTGCGCTGGCTGGCCCGACCATCATCCCGACTTTGCTGCCCATCTTGCTGCCGATCGCGGTCATGGCGGTCCCGCTAGTGGATCTGCTACTGGCGGTGGTGCGTCGCACCCGAGCAGGCCGCAATCCCTTTGCCCCCGATAAGCAGCACCTGCACCACCGGCTGTTGGAGATGGGGCACTCTCAAGCCCGGGCCGTCTTAATCATGTACGCCTGGACGGCACTGGTTGCCGGCACCGCGGTCGCAATTGCTTTTGTGCCGGTGCCCTACGCGGTGGGTGGATTCGTGGTTGGTCTTGGCCTGCTGATCTTTGTGGTGCGCCGCCCGCCCAAGGCCCCGGTAGCCGCGGTCCGGCACCTACATAGCGGCACCCACGGATAGGCGCCGGGGGAGGTCACCCCTACACGTTGAACCGCCGTGCCCGTGATACCTTTTCGTCCGCGGTCAGCAATGAGTTAGTTTCGATCGCCAAAATTGCGGGAGGATCATTGTCGGCGCCAGTTGATGAGACGCCTTTTGTTCTACCATCCGTGATTTTTAGGCCGGCCCGGCTCGCCATATTTTGCATAGTCTTGGGCGCATTGGCAATCGTGCTTGCGGCCCTAGCCGGAGCGATCATGTTCGGAGTTTTCTTTGCCATCGGCCTAGCTTTGGGTCTTACCAATGCGCAGGTGGTGAGTTGGTCAGTGGCCGCGATCACCGCTCAAGATCACCCGCTAAAGCGGGGTATGGCGCTGAACTCTGCCACTCGACTCCTGGTTATCACTGTGATCGCGCTCGTCATTGCGTTTGTCTTTCGACCATTTGGATTCGGCGTCTTGTTTGGCATCGCACTTTTTCAGGTGGTCTTGGTGCTGAGCACTGTTATCCCGGTCTGGATGAAGATCCGCAAAGGTGAGCCAAATGAGGCCCAGCCGCAGGATTTAACCGCGCCGATCAGCCTCGCTTCGAAAGCTGATCCTGACGTCGGGAGGTCATAACAATGGTCAAGGAAATCCTGCCCGTGACTTCAATCGAGGTCGGCCACCACACTACGGCCACTTGGCTGGGAATGACCGTGAACACCGACACCATTTACGCCACTTTGGTCGCCGCGGCGGTAACCCTTCTTCTGGCATTCATCCTTCGAGCCAAAGTCACCTCAACCGGTGTGCCAAGTGGCGTGCAGCTGTTCTGGGAAGGTATAACCATCCAGATGCGGGGGCAGGTTCAAGCTTCAATGGGCCTTTCACTTGCGCCATTCGTGCTCCCACTGGTGGTCAGTCTTTTCGTTTTCATCTTGGTCGCAAACTGGATCTCGGTGCTGCCACTGCAATTCACCGCAGCCGATGGCAGTACCGTCGAGTTGCTCAAGCCGCCAGCCTCCGATATCAACTTCGTGTTGGCACTAGCGCTGCTCGTCTTTGTTTGCTATCACACGGCGGGTTTCCGGCGCAGCGGCATCATTGGTTACCCGATCAAGGTCGCCAAGGGCCACGTAGCCTTCCTTGCGCCAATCAACATCGTGGAGGAGATTGCGAAACCTATCTCGTTGTCGCTGCGGCTCTTTGGCAATATTTTCGCCGGTGTCATCATGGTAGGTCTTATCTCATTACTCCCCACATACATAATGTGGGCACCTAATGCCATTTGGAAGACATTCGACCTATTCGTAGGACTGATCCAAGCGTTCATCTTCGCGCTGCTAACTATTCTCTACTTCAGCCAGGCCACGGAGACCCAAGAGGCGCACCATTAGGCTACGAAGATGTAGTGCCTCAACACAATTTTCAACGCAGAAGTGACAGCAAACCGACAATTCATCAAGGAGGAAGAGTAATGGCAGACCCAACAATCGTGGCCGGAGCGTTGATCGGCGGTGGCCTCATTTTAGGTGGTGGCGCCATCGGCGCAGGAATCGGTGACGGTATCGCCGGTAATGCGCTGATTTCTGGCATTGCTCGCCAGCCTGAGGCACAGGGCCGCTTGTTCACCCCGTTCTTCATCACAGTCGGCTTGGTCGAGGCGGCCTACTTCATTAACCTCGCCTTCATGGCGTTGTTCGTGTTTGCCACTCCAGGAGCCTAGCGATTCGCAATGGGTGTAGCAGTGATTTCTGGCGCGACCGTTTTAGCGACTGAGGCTGAAGCTGGCACCACCAACTTCCTAGTCCCGAACGGTACCTTCTTCTTCATCTTGGTGATTTTCCTAATTGTTTTTGGCGTGATTGCCAAATTCGTGGTGCAACCAGTGCAGAAAGTCTTGGACGAGCGTGACCGCTTGGTTGCCCAGACCGCATTCGACAACCGCCGGGCCGCGGAGCAAGATGCGGCCGCCGAGTCCGAGTTCAAGCAGGAACTAACTTCGGCCCGATCTGAGGCAGGCGGCCTTCGAGACCAAGCTAGGTCAGAGGGACGCCAGGTTGCCGACGACCTGCGAGCTGGGGCGAACGACAAGGTGGCAGAAAAGTTGCGGCAGGCAAGTGAGGTACTAAAAGTCGAGGGGGATGCCCTCGCTCCAAGCCTCGATGCGAGCGTGGACAACTTGTCGGTGGCATTGGCTAACCGGATCCTCGGTGTGGATGGTAGGGGCTGATGGCTACTTTCATTGGGCAGCTCATCGGTTTCGCGGTGATTGTCCTGATCATCATGAAGTACGTCGTTCCACCCGTGCGCAAAATGATGGTAGAACGTCAGGCCGCGGTGCGCGCTGAACTCGAGGAGAGCGCCAAAGCCGGCCAGCGTCTTGCCGATGCCGACCGTTTTCGCGCACAGCGAATGGATGAGGGGCGCTTAGAGGCCGCTCACATTATTGACGAGGCCGCCTCGGACTCGGTTCGCATTGGCGAGCAGTTGCGTATTCAAGGCGGCGTCGAGGCCGAGCGTATTGAGGTGCAGGGCGACCAACAGGTTTTACTGATGCGGTCGCAACTTATTCGCGAACTTCGCGGTGAGCTTGGCGCGCAGGCATTGAGTAGGGCAACAGAAATCGTGAAAGCGTACGTAGCCGACCCGGCAGAACAGTCGGCAACTGTCGACAGGTTCCTCGACGAAGTCGAGTCGATGGCCCCGGCGCTCTTCACTCCAGAAGTCACGGCAACCAACCTGCGTCCAGCCAGCCGCGAAGCGCAGGCGGAGGTGGTGGCTCGGTTTGATGCTGTAGCGGCACCACTTTCAGTTGATGATCTCTCGGCGCTGTCTGGTGAACTGGGTGGGGTCTACGCGCTGTTGCTGCGCGAGTCGACACTGGCACGCCATCTCGCTGAGACCGGTGGTGTAGTCGACTCCAAGCAAAAGCTGTTGGAGCAATTGTTCGCCAGCAAGGTGGGTCCTAGCACTTTGGCGATTCTCAGTACCGCGGTGTCGGCGCGCTGGTCGACAATAAGTGATTTCGTTCACTGCGTTGAGTACGTTGCCAGGCTCAGCCTGCTGGAGCGGGCCGACCGGGAGCATCAGGCCGACGAGGTGGCCGAGCAACTCTTCCGATTCGGTCGCGTGCTAGCAGCGCAACCGCGACTGACATCATTGCTAAGCGACTACCGCGAGCAGGCTTCTGGCCGGATCGCCTTACTGCGATCTATCTTGGATGCCGGCAGTGGCGCCAACCCAACGACCATCGCGTTCCTAGTCCAAACCATCGAACTACTGCATGGTGAGCGTGCCGACGAAGCCGTCCAGGAATTGGCCCAACTTGCGGCCGCTCGCCGCGGCGAGATTGTCGCCGAGGTAAATGCGGCAGCCGACCTCAGTGAATCCCAGCGGCAGCGTCTAACCGAGGTGCTCACGCGCATTTATCACCACCCCGTGTCGGTGCGCCTTGTCGTCGGACCTAGGCTGCTGGGGGGCTTGTCGGTCACGATTGGCGACGAAGTCATTGACGGAACCCTTTCTGCCCGGCTGGCCGCAGCCGCGATGAAACTACCCAGCTAGATGAAGTTAGCCAACTAACGGTGCCTAATAGCCAACTACTAGGACGAAGAGGAAGACGAGCAACATGCCAGAGTTGACAATCTCCGCTCAAGACATTCAGGGCGCCATCGAGAACTACGTATCGGGTCTTGAGGTCGGCACCGGTCGTGAGGAGGTCGGGAGCGTAATCGATTCCGGCGACGGTATCGCTCACGTTGAGGGCTTGCCATCGGTCATGGCCCAAGAGTTGCTGGAGTTCTCCGGCGGCGTCATGGGGATGGCTCTCAACCTCGACGAGCACCAAATCGGCGCGGTAATTCTGGGCGACTTCTCCAAGATCGAAGAGGGTCAGTCGGTCAAGGGGACAAAAGAGGTGCTCTCGGTTCCGGTTGGTGACGCGTTCCTTGGCCGGGTAGTCAACCCATTGGGCGAGCCGATCGATGGTCGCGGGGAGATCATCGCTGAACGTCGCCGCCCCCTTGAGTTGCAGGCGCCCTCGGTGGTCCAACGCCAAAGTGTCCATGAGCCGCTCCAGACTGGTATCAAGGCGATCGATGCGATGACGCCCATCGGGCGGGGTCAGCGCCAACTGATCATCGGCGACCGTAAGACGGGCAAGACCGCGGTATGTGTTGACACGATTTTGAACCAGCGCCAGAACTGGGAGACCGGGGATCCCGCCAAGCAGGTGCGTTGCGTATACGTCGCGATCGGCCAGAAGGGCACCACGATCGCCAGTGTGCGTCGGGCGTTGGATGAGGGCGGTGCGATGGAGTACACCACCATCGTTGCCTCACCGGCTTCTGATCCGGCCGGCTTCAAATACCTTGCCCCATACACCGGTTCGGCCATCGGTCAGCACTGGATGTACGAGGGCAAGCACGTGCTAATCGTGTTTGACGATCTCACCAAGCATGCCGAGGCGTACCGCGCGATCTCCTTGTTGCTGCGCCGGCCGCCGGGCCGTGAGGCATACCCCGGCGACGTGTTCTACTTGCATTCGCGTTTGCTAGAGCGTTGCGCGAAGCTCTCCGATGAACTGGGTGCCGGGTCGATGACCGGCCTGCCGATCATCGAGACCAAGGCCAACGATATTTCGGCTTACATCCCGACCAACGTCATCTCGATTACCGATGGCCAGTGCTTCTTGGAGACCGATCTATTCAACCAAGGCGTTCGCCCGGCTATCAACGTCGGTGTTTCCGTATCTCGGGTAGGTGGCGCAGCGCAAATTAAGGCGATGAAGGAAGTAGCCGGTTCGCTGCGGCTGGATCTGTCGCAGTATCGAGAGTTGGAGGCCTTCGCGGCATTCGCCTCGGACCTAGATGCGGTTTCCAAGGCGCAGCTCGAGCGAGGTGCTCGATTGGTGGAGCTCTTGAAGCAAAATCAGTTCAGCCCCATGTCCGTTCAGGATCAGGTCGTGGCCATCTGGCTGGGAACCAGAGGCCACCTAGATTCCGTCCCCGTGGCTGATGTCACCCGCTTTGAGTGGGAGTTCATTGAGCATCTGAAGGTGTCGCGTGCGGGAATTTTCACCGAAATCAGGGACACCTTGAAACTCTCCGAAGACACTGAGCAGCAACTCGTAGTTGCCGTGGGCGACTTCAAAAAGGGTTTCGCCACCTCAGACGGGAGCTCGGTCATTCCCGAAGCTCATGTTGCGGCACTGGCTGAGGGCGACGTGGAGAAGGAGTCTGTCCAGGTGCACAAGCCGGCTCCGAAGAAGAAGTAATGGCAGCGACATTACGCGAACTTCGCGGACGAATCCGCTCAGCGGAGTCGATCAAGAAAATCACCAAGGCCCAAGAACTCATCGCGACGTCGCGAATAGCCAAGGCGCAGGCCCGGGTTCAAGCTGCCCGGCCATACTCGGAAGAGATCACCAAAATGCTTTCTGAGCTTGCCTCCGAAGCGGCACTTGACCACCCGCTTCTGGTGCCTAGGGAGAATCCCAAGCGCGCCGGTGTGCTGGTGGTGACTTCGGACCGCGGACTGTGTGGTGGCTATAACGCGAATGTTTTGCGCTTGGCCGAGGAGTTGATTTCACTACTTCGTCAGGAGGGCAAAGCCCCGGTCATCTATGTGATCGGACGCAAAGCGCAGGGCTATTTCAGCTTCCGCAATTGGGCCATAACGAAGGCCTGGGTAGGGATCTCTGAGCGGCCGACGTACGAGAACGCCCAGGAGATTGCCGACTCGTTGGTGGCGGCCTTTCTCGCCGGGGCTGACGACGACGGCGACTATCCGGGGGCCGATGGCACCTTGGGTGTCGATGAGTTGCATATCGTATTTACGGAGTTCCGATCGATGCTGTCCCAGACCGCAGATGCTCGACGAATCGCACCAATGGAAGTGGAGTACGTCGAAGAGGATCACGGGCCACAGACTTTATTCTCCTTCGAGCCCGACGCCAGCACGCTCTTCGAGTCGCTCCTGCCTCGATACGTGGCAACTCGAATCTTCTCGGCACTACTTGAGTCGGCTGCCTCAGAATCGGCTGCTCGCCGCCGTGCCATGAAAGCGGCCACTGACAATGCTGATGACCTCATCAAAGAACTAACCTTGATGTCCAACCGTGAGCGTCAAGCTCAGATCACCCAAGAAATAAGCGAAATCGTCGGCGGGGCCAATGCCCTAGCCGATGCCGCCAAGTAGATCACGAAGAAAGCGAAGAGGACCATGACCGTCACCCAAGAGACCGGCAGTACCCCCAACGGCACCTTCGATACGGCTGGGCGCGTTGTGCGCATTACCGGTCCGGTGGTTGACGTGGAGTTCCCGCGCGGTTCAGTGCCCGAACTATTCAACGCACTGCGCGTGGAGATCACGTACGGGGCGATGGCCAAGACGGTCACCCTAGAGGTAGCGCAGCACCTTGGCGACAGCCTCGTGCGCACGATCTCGTTGCAGCCCACGGACGGTCTGGTGCGTGGTGCAGAAGTCATCGACACCGGCGGCCCGATCACGGTGCCCGTAGGTGATGGTGTCAAGGGCTACGTTTGGAATGTCTTAGGCCAGTGCCTCGATGATCCCGGTTACGGCGCTGACTTCGAGCGGTGGCCTATTCATCGTCCACCGCCCTCCTTCGATGAACTCGAGCCGCGCACTGAGATGCTCGAGACCGGTCTAAAGGTCGTGGACCTGCTAACGCCGTACGTTCGTGGCGGGAAAATCGCACTGTTCGGTGGTGCCGGAGTTGGTAAGACGGTGCTCATCCAAGAGATGATCAACCGCATCGCTCGTAACTTCGGTGGCACCTCGGTATTCGCCGGAGTGGGGGAGCGCACACGAGAGGGAAATGACCTCTGGGTGGAGTTGCGCGATGCCAATGTCCTCAAGGACACCGCCTTGGTCTTCGGCCAGATGGACGAGCCGCCGGGCACACGTATGCGGGTGGCGCTCTCGGCGCTAACCATGGCCGAATACTTCCGCGATGTCCAAAAGCAAGACGTCCTGCTGTTCATTGACAACATCTTCAGGTTCACCCAAGCGGGGTCGGAGGTATCAACCCTGCTTGGCCGGATGCCGTCAGCGGTGGGCTACCAGCCGACCTTGGCGGATGAAATGGGTCAATTGCAGGAACGGATCACGTCCGTTCGCGGTCGGTCGATCACCTCGATGCAGGCCGTTTATGTGCCTGCAGATGACTACACCGACCCGGCCCCGGCCACGACCTTCGCCCACCTCGACGCCACCACAGAACTCTCGCGCAAGGTGTTCTCAAAGGGAATTTTCCCGGCGGTGGATCCGTTGGCCTCCAGCTCGACCATTTTGGACCCGGCCATCGTGGGTGATGAGCACTATCGCGTTGCTCAGGAAGTCATTCGAATTTTGCAGCGGTACAAGGACCTACAGGACATCATCGCAATTCTCGGTGTGGATGAGTTGTCCGAGGAAGACAAGCAGCTGGTCAGTAGGGCCCGCCGTATCGAGCGTTTCCTGAGCCAGAACATGATGGCTGCCGAGCAGTTCACTGGCCAGCCTGGTTCGACGGTGCCGCTAAAGGAAAACATCGAAGCCTTCGACAGGCTTTGCAAGGGAAATTTCGACCATGTGCCGGAACAAGCGTTCTTCCTAATCGGCGGCCTGGACGACCTAGCGAAGAAGGCCGCGAGTTACGGCGTCACTTTGTGATGCGGACTTGGTTGAGTCGAGGGGTGGTGTGAAATGGCCGAACTAGATGTAACGATCGTCGCTGTCGAGCGGAAAATCTGGTCGGGCAAGGCTACTTTTCTATTCACCCGTACGACCGCTGGTGATATCGGAATTCTGCCTCGCCATATCCCGCTGGTGGCCAAACTCGTCGACGATGCCATGGTCCGGGTGGAGCGCGAGGGTGAAGACGACTTGCGCATCGCGGTTGATGGGGGCTACCTCTCGGTCACCGAGGCCGGCGTCACAATTTTGGCGGAGTCCGCTGAGTTTGAGTCAGAGATCGATGAGGGTCTTGCCAAGACCGACGCGGCCTCGGAGGATCCTCGTACCGTCGCTCGTGGCCGAGCCCGGCTGAGAGCACTAGGTCAAATCGACTAAGAAGTAGGGCCTTCGGCCAAAGTCGCGGCCATTTTGCGTCGCGAACAGGTGTGGCCATGTGTCATCTATTGGCGCCGGGCTGCCACAGCACATCGCCGCCGGCTTGCTTATTGGCAAAGCGGGCGAGAATGAAGAGTAAATCGCTCAGCCGATTGACGTAAGTTGCGGTTAAGTAGTTCATGCCGCCGTGGTAGGTATCCCAGGCAGCCCAAATCGACCGCTCCGCCCGCCGTGCCACGGTGCGTGCCACGTGCAATTGGGCTGCTGTGCTGGTGCCCCCGGGCAAAACAAATGAACGTAGTGGCTCAAGTTGGTCATTGTATTTGTCGCAGGCTTGTTCTAGATGGTCGACATAGGCTTGGGTGACGCGAAGGGGCTCGTGCGCAGGGCTGTCTACAACCGGGGTACATAGATCGGCGCCAACATCAAATAGATCATTTTGGATGCGTAGCAGCAGGACCCGAACCTCGTCTGAGACTTTGGTGGCGGCCAGCACCATCCCGATGGCACAGTTGGCCTCATCAACGTCGGCATAGGCCTTAAGGCGTGGGTCGTTCTTGCCGGTCCGGCTCATATCCCCAAGTGAGGTGGTGCCGTCATCACCGGTGCGAGTATAGATCTTGGTCAGGTTAACCATGGGGGCTCCTTTGCTTGATCAGACCCTATGACATCTTCTGGGCTAACGCTCGTACGATGCGTACGTGGAGGTCTTGAGCATCGTGGGCGGGCAGCGCCTGCACGGCACCGTTCGGGTCACCGGTGCTAAGAACTCCGTCCTAAAACTCATGGCGGCCGCACTATTGGCCCAGGGCACTACCACCTTGACCGAAGTACCAAATATCTTAGATGTCGAGATCATGGCGGAGTTGCTCCGCAGGCTAGGGTGTGCAGTTGACCACGATGGCCAAACTCGGCGAGTAAGTATCTCGGTGCCAGAAGTATTGGCCCATCGAGCCGACTATGACCTGGTGCGGCGCATGCGGGCATCGATTTGTGTGCTCGGCCCACTGCTAGCTCGATGCGGAGCGGCTGAGGTGGCGCTACCTGGCGGCGACAACATCGGGTCACGGGGTTTGGATATGCACATCGCGGGCCTGCGGAAGTTGGGGGCTGAAGTCACCAATGAGCATGGCTATTTGATTGCCACATCCCAGCAACGTTTGAGTGGCGGCTCAATTTGGCTGGACTTCCCGAGCGTCGGTGCCACTGAAACATTGTTGATGGCAGCGGTGACGGCTAGTGGGGTGAGCGTTATTGAGAATGTCGCCCGTGAGCCAGAGATTGTCGATATCTGCGAGATGCTAATCAATATGGGTGCGTCGATTGACGGAGTAGGTACCGCAACTTTAACAATCGAAGGCGTTGACCAACTAGAGCCCGTGGTGCACTGCACGGTCAGCGATCGGATTGTCGCGGGCACTTGGGCGGTCGCGGCTGCGATGACCCACGGCGATATAACGGTACTGAACTCTAATCCGGGGCATCTGCAAGTGGCGCTCGACAAACTCGTCAGCGCCGGCGCTCAGGTAAGTGTCGTCGCTGATGGGTTTCGCGTAGAGATGGATAACAGGCCACTAGCGGTCGATGTTGTCACCTTGCCTTACCCGGGTTTCCCCACCGACCTACAACCACAGTTCATTGCACTAAATGCCATCGCGAGTGGAGCGGCACTTGTTACTGAGAATCTTTTCGAGGCTCGGTTTCGCTTTGTTCAGGAACTGGCCCGACTCGGGGCAGATGTGCGCACCGATGGGCATCATGCGCTGGTGCGCGGGCGCGCGAATTTATCCGGTGCACCGGTTGAGGCCACCGATATTCGCGCGGGTGCAGGGTTGGTCCTTGCTGGTTTAGTTGCAGACGGCACCACGACTATCTACGGGGCGTCGCATCTTGATCGCGGCTATGCCGACTTCGTGCCGGCATTAATTGGTCTGGGGGCTCAAGTAGAGCGAATCGAAGCCGAGTCGCTTTTTACTTGATTCGAGCTAGCACTTTTTGAGCGTTTTCAACGTCGGCTGGCCAGACCATCAACCTGGGGCCGTCATTAGTCTGTGCGAGGTTAGCTCGTACCCCGGCCGCCTCGAGCCCGCGGCGCCACAGTTCACCCTCGAGATAGGTGCTCGGGGTGGCAAGGACGACCAGCATCCCGTACTCGGAGGGGGCGCCACTACGTGCCGGTGCCGCAACTACGCTGTTGCCGCGGCTAAAAGCCCAGCGCAAGATCAGCGCTAAGACGGCGACGCCGAGCAGGGCAAATAGGGGCCCAAAGGCGAAGGAGTAGGCATTCCAGGCGGGCACGAGATAAGTCTCACGCACTCAAGGAATTCCCGCACGGTGATCAGGTGACCGGGCCTCGCTATCCTTATGGGGTGCCCACTGCCATGGATCAATCGCGTGCCAAGGACAAGCCGTGGCTGATCCGGACTTATGCCGGTCACTCCTCGCCTAGTGAATCCAATGCCCTGTACCGGCGGAACTTGGCCAAAGGACAGACCGGACTGTCGGTGGCTTTTGATCTGCCCACCCAAACCGGGTACGACCCAGATTCACCGATGGCCCTCGGCGAGGTTGGCAAAGTCGGGGTGCCGATTGCTCACCTAGGCAATATGCGAGCGTTGCTGGAGGCGATTCCGCTCGACAAAATGAATACCTCAATGACCATCAACGCCACCGCGATGTGGATGCTGGCGTTATATGTGGTGGCCGCTGAAGATACTGGGGTACCCGCCAACCTATTGCAGGGTACGACCCAGAACGACATCATCAAGGAGTACCTGTCGCGCGGAACATATGTGTTCCCCCCCGAGCCATCCCTTCGGTTGATCACTGACATGGTCACTTATACTGTGAAGAATATTCCGAAATGGAATCCGATCAACATTTGTAGCTACCACCTACAAGAGGCCGGAGCGACTCCGGTTCAGGAAATTGCCTACGCCATGAGCACCGCGATCGCGGTGCTCGATGCGGTGCGCGACAGCGGTCAGGTAGATCCTGCTGACTTTGGTGATGTGGTAGCGCGAATGTCCTTCTTTGTCAATGCCGGCGTGCGTTTCGTTGAAGAAATGTGCAAGATGCGCGCTTTCGTGGAGATTTGGGATCGCATTACCTTGACGAGATACGGTGTTCAGAACCCAGATCAGCGAAGGTTCAGGTACGGGGTGCAAGTTAACTCACTGGGTTTAACTGAAGCGCAACCTGAGAACAATGTGCAACGAATAGTTCTTGAGATGCTCGCTGTGACGATGTCAAAGGATGCAAGGGCGCGCGCGATTCAACTCCCAACCTGGAATGAGGCGTTAGGGTTGCCGCGCGCCTGGGATCAGCAGTGGTCACTTCGCATTCAGCAAGTACTTGCCTTCGAGAGCGATCTACTGGAGTACGAGGATCTCTTCACCGGCTCTGTGGTCATTGAAAGAATTGTCAACGAAATGATTGCCGAAGCCACCACTGAACTCGACTATGTGCTCGAGCTAGGGGGTGCGGTCGCGGCGGTCGAGAGTGGATATATGAAACAGCAGATGGTGCAGGCTCACTCCCAGCGGCGCACTCGTATTGAATCTGGTGAACAAATCGTCGTAGGAGTAAATGCTTTCCAGGAAAGTGAAGCTAATCCGCTGCTTGCTGATCTAGATGCTGCCGTGCTCGTGGTAGATCCCGAGGTTGAAGCCCAGGCAATTGCAGACCTTAAATCGTGGCGGGCTGCACGTGATCACGAGCAGGTTGCTAAGGCTCTGGCGCAACTGCATGAACAGGCCAAGACTTCCGTGAACCTCATGAAAGCGACTATCGAATGTGTTCGTGTAGGTGTTACCACCGGCGAGTGGACGTCCACACTGCGCGACGTATTCGGCGAATATCGGGCACCTACAGGTATCGGTGGGGTGGTCGGGGCATCCAGTTCTGATCTGGACGAGGTGCGCCGTGCGGTTGCAATTACCTCGGATGAATGTGGTTCACCACTTCGTTTGCTGGTTGGCAAGCCTGGCTTAGATGGACACTCCAATGGTGCCGAGCAAATCGCGGTCCGCGCCCGTGATGCGGGATTCGAAGTTATCTATCAAGGCATCAGATTGACCCCGGAGCAGATCGTGGCGGCGGCAGTTGCCGAGGATGTGGATGTAGTGGGCCTGTCAATTCTCTCCGGATCACATCGGGCCTTGGTGCCGGCGGTGGTAGATGGGCTGCGTGCCCGCGGCCTAACTGAGGTGCCCGTGGTGGTCGGTGGCATCATTCCGGACGCCGATGCCACTTGGTTGCGTGAGCGCGGGGTGGCCGAGGTATTTACTCCTAAGGATTACGACGCGACCGTCATCATGCGGAGCATTGTTGACACGGTGCGTGCCGCCAAATCAATGCCACCCTTGCCAAGTCCGTGCGCATAGTCATTGCCCGCTGCACCGTCAACTATGTCGGTCGCTTAAAAGCGCACCTCCCCGCAGCCGTTCGGGTGATCATGATCCAATTGAGCGACCCACCCGAACCTCGCTCGGAGATCACAGTTCCAAGACCTGCGAGGGAGGTGCCGCGATGACTATCACGATCCTCAATTCCTTCTTCGGGGTCGCGGTCCTGATCCTCTCGGCGGCTGGCCTTGTTGTCGTCTTCGATCACCATGACGTCGCTGCAGTTCAACGGCAAATGCTGCCGCATCCCGAGAACGTACGGCGTAGTGAAGCTCATAGTCAGCACCCTGAACCTTCAGCTGCGCAGCCATCGACATCAACGGGGTCACGCCGATCCCGCCAGCCAGCAGCACAGAACACTTGGATTCCGAGACCAGGTGAAAGTCATTTCTCGGGTCCGAGACCTGCAGCGAATCGCCCGGGCTAAGACCGTGCATGAATTGAGATCCGCCATTGCTGATTTCTTGCTGGCGCACGGCGAGTCGGTACTCCGATTGGTCCGGCGGTCAGACTTCAGTCACGAGCGAGTAGCACCGCGTCGTGCCGTCAGGAATTGCAATTCGCACATGGGATCCGGGGGTGAATCTCGGGAGTGCCGTGCGAGTCGCACGAGCGAGAGTCAACTCTCGAACGCCTGGAGCGATGAGTTGACTGTCGATCACGACCAACTGCAAACTCATCGACATTCTTGGCTCCACATCCATATTCTATGACATTTCATATATTAATCGTCAAGTTTCTTGCAACCTGCAGGGCCGTCCTGAGACCTCGCGGTGCAACGTCAGGACAAGCGGCAATCAAGGGGCAATCTCGGCGATGCCACGAGGCGCTCAACGGCGGATCCCACGTGCAGCACGGCCGACTCTCCGTAGTGTCGACCAATGATTTGCAGGCCCACCGGCATCTGATCACCTGACCTCTGGCACGGAACGCTCATCGCCGGTAATCCAATGATCGAAGCCGGGACATTGAGTCCAAGCAACGCCGGGACCACCGGAACATCCCCTTGAGGGAGCGCAACCACAGTGTCGGTCGACAAGGGCGCCACACATGGAAGCGTCGGGGCAGTCACGACATCAACATGTCGAGTTGCTTCGATCCACGAGCGGGCGATGGCAGCACGGATCCTTTGAGCGCGGATGTACTGGCGCGCAGGGCGCAACGCTCCCACCTCGAGATATGACCGCACCTCGTCTGAATACATGTCCGCTTTCGCCGGATACCACTCCCGATGGGCGTCCAGACTCTCCGGCAGGTTGACGGCGAAGGCCACAGCAACCGCGTATTCAAGCAAGGGAATGTGCACAGGCACGAGGACCGCTCCCGCTTCCTCAAGTGCCGACAACGAGTCTCGGACAGCGTTCTCGACCTCGGGATCAACGTTGTCGAAGAAGTAGTTCGTCGGGACTCCGATGCGAACACCTGCAACATCCTTGGCGAGATCGCGTGCGTAATCTTCAGCTCGATCCGATATGACCGACAGCACATCCGCCACATCGGCGACCGTTCGGCAGATGGGACCTACGGCGTCAAAGCTCCAGGCCATCGTCACTACACCCGTCACCGGCACGAGACCGTGCGTCGGACGCAACCCGACCACTCCGCAACAGGCAGCAGGGATACGCACTGAACCCAACGTGTCAGTCCCCAGTGAGAGGTCGCAGTAGCCTGCGGCCACAACTGCGGCGGACCCTCCACTTGAACCACCAACTACTCGATCGAGATCGATGGGGTTGTTCGTCTCAGGGGTCGTCACACCAAAGGCAAATTCGTGGGTTCGAGCCTTTCCGATGAGGATGGCTCCCGCCCGGCTCATTCGATCGACCGCGACCGCATCGGTGTCAGGAATCCGCCCTTCTAGGACCTTAGAGCCCGCACTTGTTTCGATGCCCGCGGTATCGAAGAGATCCTTTGCCGCCCAGAGCCGGCCCTCAAGTCGCCGAGACCTCCCTATGCTTACCGCATCATCTGACGCGCCCGCCTCCGACATGGCGCGGGTTAGGCATGTCCTGGCAAAGGCCGAGACCAGTGGCTCTCGCTCCTTGATGGACACCTCACTTCTCGCAACAGCCGCAGCGGCCGAGATACCCGTCACGACGTCTCTCCATAGCGAGCGACCGGCGGCGCAGACAGCAGGAGCAGTGATTCCGGGAAGTCGTCTATGGCATCGAACATGCCGCGGAACGTGGCGTCGATTGCAGCGATCACTTCGGCTCGCTCGCCCGGAGGCAGATGTACTCCCGCCGACTCAGCAATCACCACAACCTCCTCGCTTGTGAACTCACGGGACGTCATATTTGCTCCTTCCTAGAGAACGAGATGTCTTTCGATTTGTTCCCGCGATGAGCCAGTGACCGGGCCCGCCTCGACAACCCGCCCGCTCGACATGACGATGAAGTCATGCGCAAGGGGAAGGGCGTAGTTCAAGTGCTGTTCCACAAGGAGGATGCTCAAGCCTCTGCTGCTCGCACGTCTGACCGCCTCTTGGAACATTCCGAGCAGGCCCGGCTGAACGCCCTCGACGATCTCGTCGAGAATCGCTACACGGGAGGCGTTCGCCAATGTTCGAACGGCAATGAGCATCTTCTGCTCACCGCCGCTGAGCGTCCCCGCCTTTTGTGTCATGCGCTCGCGAATCCGCGGAAAGCAGTTGAGCATCGCTTCCTCCTCTCTATTGTCACCGCCCTGTCGAGCCAATTTGAGGTTCGTTTCAACGGTCAGGTCCGAGAAAATCGAACGTTCCTGCGCGGCATAGCCGACCCCCGCCCTGACGATCACATGGGTTCGCTTTCCGCTGATCGGTTCGCCATCAAGAAGCACTCGCCCACAAGAAAGCGGGAGATAGCCCATGATCCCCCTCAAGAGCGTCGTCTTCCCGACTCCGTTCCGGCCGAAGATTGCCACGATCTGACCGGGCTCGACTGATAGCGAGACATCAGTAACCACCTGGGTGGTGCCATAGCCCGTGCCGAGATGCTCCACCTCCAGTCCCGTCATCCTCCCTCCCCCAGGTAGAGGTCGCGAACCTTGCGATCCTCGCTTACCTCCGAGACCGTGCCATCTGCAATGAGGGCTCCCTGATCGAGGACGAGAATGCGATCGGCAATGCTTCGCACGAAGTCGAAGTCATGTTCAACGATCAAAACCGCAGCACCACTTCTCGCGAGGTAGACGAGCACCTGCCCGATAGCTGCGCGGTCAGCGGACTCCATTCCCGCCGTAGGTTCGTCGAGTAGGACGACCTGGGACTGCGAGCCGAGGACCATGCATACCTCGAGGAACTGCTTCTGCCCGTGAGCCAAACTGCCGGCGTCGTCATTGAGCCGTGCGAGTAGACCGTGCTGCCGCGCAAGCGACATGACATCTTCTGGGATCGGGAGGCATTGATCGCGAACCAGCCAATCCCTCATTCGCAACTTGGGGTCACGCGCTCCGATGAACAGGTTGTCAGCGACTGACAGGCTCTCGAACACACGCGGATTTTGAAACTTGCGCTTCACTCCAAGTCGCGCGACCTTCCAGATCGGTATCCCGAGCATCTCTTTGCCCACGAGGATCGCCTTGCCGTGCGCATCGGAGAGTGCTCCGCTCAGGAATGCGATCAGTGTCGACTTTCCTGCGCCATTCGGCCCGATCAAGGCAGTCACGTGGCCGAAGTCGAAGGACACTCGATCAACGTCGAGTGCAGTGAAGGAACCGAATCGCTGGATAAGCTTTTCGCCTACGAATGCCGGGCCCTCTGGGTGCGAAGACGAGGCGACTGCGGGCTCGAGTTGCAGAGGCCTAGGCGCATTGAGTCTGGAACCAAGGACTCGGATCGGCCAATAGAGCCCGTCCGGCAGGAACATCACGACGATGATGAAGATCAAAGCTAGAAGGATCTGCCAGTAGTCAAGGAAGATTCCACTCAACTCGTTGCTCACCATATTCACAAGCAGAGCACCAAATGCAGCTGCTGCCAGTGAGTTTCTCCCCCCGATGGCGCACCAGAGCACGATGAAAGTGGAGAACGCAAAGCCGATTCTGTCCGGAGCCGCGATCTGGGAATAGAGTGCGTCGAGCACGCCTGCGAAGGCCGTCACGATGGCACCGAGGACAAAAACCCTGCGCTGTACGAGTTCGGCGTTCGTTCCGAAGAACCGTATTCTCATCGAGTCGTCGCGCACGCTTGCAATAACGCGGCCAAGGTTGCTGCGCGTTATCACCGCCATGCCGAGCAGCAACATGGCGAACACCACAAAGCCGATGTAATAGCTCAGCAGGGGATCCTTCGGAAGCACCCGATCTAACGGGATGCCATTTTGACCACCCGTTACGGACGTGAACTTCAACGCGAGTTGTTCAAACGCGACCGCCGTGCAGAAGGTCATGACAGAAATCAGGAAAGCACCTGCCCGAACACCGAACGACACCCGAGCAAGGATCCATGCGAGCGCCCCGGCCGCCGCGCAGCCGATGAAGATGCCGGCAACGAGCCCTGGAGCTACAGGGTACGACTCGATCCCCTTGGCAGCGGCATACGCACCAAGCCCAAAGAATGCCGCCTGTCCAAGGGCCAAGATTCCGCAGTAGCCCCACACGAGTGCCAACGCGCTGGCCGCCATCGCGTACGGGAAATAGGAGGCCAGACTGGAGACTCTGTACGAGTCCAGCAGGAACGGACAGGCTGCCAAAATGATGAGCAGGCACACCGGATCGCGCCACCACGGCGAGTTGAGGATCGGTACTGCCGAAGCGAACGACCAACCGTTCAACGCGTTCTTCACCGACCTGACCTACTATCCTTGATCTTCATGGCAATCATGGCAACGACGAGCACCGCGATACTTGCGGTCGTAGCATCCGCGATCGTGGCAAATATCCCGCCAGTTCCGCCCAGAAGTCCAGCAGCCGGACCAATACCCAGCAACGTTGGGCCAGCGAGAATCGTTGTGAGGAAGCCACCGACAAGGAAGTTTCCGCCCATGGTGGGAGCGATGGTGACCATGGGAGCAAGCAGTGCACCAGCGACACCTGCTAGGAGCCACCCTGTCCCGAAACTCAAGGCGTACACTCGATCTACGTTAATCCCAATGCCCCGTGCAAGGTCGGGATCACTGATGACCGCCCGCACTGTTTTACCCAGCGACGTGAACCGCTCGATGACCCACATTGCGGTGAGGAGCACAGCAGCAAAGGCGATGATGAAGAGTCGGTAGGCGCTGAAATCACTGCCGAGGATGCTCACTGGGGCATCGAAGGGGGCATCCAACGAGCTGTACCCGGGGTCGAATGCACCGATGAGCTCACGGATAAGCAAGCCCAGCCCCCACGTCGCGAGGATGGTGTCGAGAATTCGTCGATAGAGCCGCCGGATGAGGAGTCGCTCGATTACCACGCCAAGGACACCAATACCGATCCCGGCCACAACAATGCCCAGCCAGAACGGCATCCAGTCCCTCGCGATGAGAGCGACGTAGGCACCAAGCATCATGGCTTCACCGTGTGCGAAGTTCACGACCTTCATGAGACCGAAGACGACAACAAGGCCAGCCGCCGAGAGGATCAGGACCGCGACCCCGAAGAAGGAATTGAGGATCGTGATAGTCATCGCGGCACCTCCCTCGCAGGTCTTGGAACTGTGATCTCCGAGCGAGGTTCGGGTGGGTCGCTCAACTCGGCGTCCCACCCGAACCATCTCACTTCAGTCTTACGCGGTCAGTGCCTTAGAACGAGCACTGCTCCCCGGGTGATACATCCGGGAACGCCTTCACGAGTGAGTACGTACCGGTTTCGTCAGCGACAAGGAGATGCATCGTGGCGGTTGCATGGTGCGTCTTCGCATCGATTGTGAGTGCTCCACGCGGAGAGTCAGGGAGTTGGATACCAGCCAGCGCCTTGATCAATGCAGATGCCTCGGTCGTGCCTGCTGCGTTGGCTGCCTTGGCGAGGGCCTGAATACCGTCGTAGGTCGCCTCAGTCAGCGTATTCTGAGAGAAGGCATCTGGATTCGCGGCCTTGTAGGCAGCAATCATCGCCTTGTTCGCCGGAGTATCAACCCCGGCAAAGTAGCCGAATCCGCCGTAAATGCCCGCTGCTGCTGCACCAAGCGCCTGAGCGTAGTCATCGGTCATCGTCAACGAAAGTTGCTTCGTTGACTTGTCCATGCCTGATTGACGCCAGTTCTTCACGAACGCACCGAAATCACCACCGACGAGGCCCGTAACGATTGAGTCCGCGCCTGCGTCCTGCGCCTTCTTGAGGATTGCGCCGAAGTCCGAGGTACCGAACGGAACGAGCTCTTGACCCACGACCTTGCCGCCAGCAGACTCGATTGACTTCTGTGCCAGCGGGAACACCGTCTGCGGCCATACATAGTCGTGACCGATGAAGAAAACCTTCTTGGCGCCGACATCCGTGACGAAGCTCTTGTAGATCGGGTCGTACTGCGCAGGAACCTCTCCGATGACGAACATGTTTGGCAGACAGGCACCCCCCTCGTAAAGGGTCGTGTAGACAAAGGGAATCCCAGACTCTTCAACCTGACTGATGAAGCCCTCGCGAGTCGCGCTGTCCGTCATCGCGACAAGTGCGTTCACGCCATCCTGCTCTAGGAGCTTGCTCACAGCCTTGGCACCGGTCGTCGGATTAGATCCATCATCAGCAATGATGATCTCAATCGGCTGACCATTGACACCCCCGAGATCGTTGATCTGCTTCATTGCAAGTTCGACAGTCGCCTGTACCGGCGGGCCATAGATTGCCGCAGGCCCAGTCAACGAGGTAACCACGCCTACTTTCAGTGGAGCCGATGGCGCCATTGACGCGGGCGCCATTGACGCGCTGGTAGCAGTCTCCGGTTGGCTCGCTGCTGTTGACGCCGACTCTGTTCCTGACGTACTTCCTGAGCTGCACGCTGCTAAGAGCATGCCCGCGGCGACCGTAGCAACCGCAAATGTGTTTCGCTTAAGCATGTAATTCCTCCAAGTGGAATAGGGTTGACAAAGTGTATGACTTCTCATATATTTCTGTCAAGGACTTTTCTGAGGCTTCTCAGGAGTTGAATTCATGCCAAGTACGCTAACGTTTTCCGAACACGATGACCGGCAAACGGGGTTGGAGATCGGTTTCCATGGCCGAAGAAGCATTCGTCCCCGGATATCTCCTGTATCTGTTGACGGCGTCAAGTCAGGCCGCAAGCGGTCAATTCCACAGCTTCGTGAAGTCTCAGGGCCTTCGTGTTCCCGAGTGGCGAATACTTGCCTGCTTGCGGGACGCAGACGGTCAGATGATCACCGAGCTCTCGCGCAATGCACTGTTCGAGCAGTCCCATCTCACGAAGACCGTCAACCAGATGGAGGCACGAAGGCTCGTCACACGCAAGACAGACTCGCACGATCTGAGGCGCGTTCGAATTTGGCTCACGAGTCGTGGTCGCAAGCTGGCCGATCAACTGGTCACCGAAGCACGCGAGCACGAAGCGAAGCTTCTCGGCTCAATGTCAACATCGGATGCCCAGCGAATCAAGCCGGCACTGCGCTCACTTCTCGACCTGCTGAGCGAAGCCGACGTCGACATCGACATCGCATAGCGTCCACGAGCGGCCGAGGCATTAGCTGCGCCTGCCTCAAAGGTTTCGAATGACTATGTGGGCGCCTCATGCTGAGGGAACGCCGTGGTCACACCTCGATGAACAGAACACAGCTGCATTGATTCGTCAACTGAGCTACGTCAACGAAAACTCAGCCTTCTACCGGGTGAAATGGCAAAAAGCCGGCATCGATGTGAAGTTGGTGCGGACGCTTGGAGATCTCCGCGAATTCCCCTTCACCGAGAAAGATGAACTCCGATTCGATCAGGTGACGAACGGTGGCCTTGGGTCTTATGCATGCGCAAGCCTTACCGAAACGATTCGAATTCACTCCTCGAGCGGCACAACCGGTCGCCCAAGTTTCATTGGCGTCACACGCGAAGACGCAGCGATCTGGACTGAGTCCCTGACACGAGTCTTCACCTGCATGGGCGTCACCGAAGACGACGTATTTCTTCATGCAACCGGACTCAGTTTCTTCGTAGGCGGACTCCCGGTCAAGGATGCCATTGAAGGGATCGGTGCGGCCTTCGTCCCGATCGGCACTGGAGCATCCGATCGACTCGTTCAGGCGAACGACGCGCTCGGCGGAACAGTCTTGTTCTGCACACCTTCATATGCGCGCTACTTAGCGGACTACATGCAACAGCGACTCGGGCGCGATGCGCGTTCACTCGGATTGCGGAGAGTCCTTCTTGGCGCTGAGCCAGGCGGCGGCGTGCGGGCAATCCGCGAGGGAATCGAAGCGGCCTTCGGATGCCACGTACGCGAGGCGTACGGCAATAGCGATCTCCTGCCGGCATTCGCTGCGACGTGCGATGCTCAAGGCGGCAATCACCTGCTCACACCTGACCTGCTCTACCTAGAAGTGATCGACCCGGACTCAGGCGAGGTCCTGCCATGGGAAACCGGAGTACAGGGTGAACTCGTCGGGACGAGCCTTCGACGGTGGTCCGCTCCCTTGGTTCGATTCCGGACACGCGATCACGTTGTCGTGAATACTCAGCCCTGCGAGTGCGGTCGATCCGGTCCGCGCATCCTGTGCGTCGGTCGCACCGACGACATGCTTATCGTCTCCGGCGTAAACATCTGGCCGAGCGCAATCGCCGACGTCGTGGAGACATTCGTTCCTAGAGTGACGGGCGCACTCCGTGTCATTGTCAACGGCTATGGACCAGCAGTACCCCCGCCTCTCCATATTCGCGTTGAGCGCGCAGGAGACATTGACGAACAACTCGGGGACGAAATCGCCTTGGCGATCCGCGAACGACTTCAAGTCAAGGCGGCCATCGAACTCGTCCCGATGAACTCCATCCCCCGCTCGGAGATGAAGACCTCACTTATCGACAGGATTTTCCCATCATGACTGGTCGAGCATTTCATGAGACCTACATTGACCTTCGTGAATCATGGACCTCGCCATTCGTTCGGTGGCAGGGGGAACTTCAATCGGTGAACAGCCTTGATCTAGCCGCCATCGTCACGGCGCGGGCCCTGGAACATCGTGCGATCGACCCGGCCGACTTTGACGAGGTCATCCTCGGCTGGACCGTGCCGCAGCGCCAGGGGTTCTACGGCGCTCCCACCCTCGCTGCACGTATTGGGGCGCCAACCACATCCGGCCCAATGATCTCCCAAGCGTGCGCGACGTCTGTCGCATGTCTCGTTGCCGCAGGTGCAAACAATGAGAGTCGGGCTGCCCTGGTCGTCACAACTGACCGGACAAGTAATGGCCCGCTGCTTATCTATCCCCAACCCTCGGCTACGGGCGGTGCGCCCGAGCAGGAGACCTGGGTGCTCGACAACTTCGCGCGCGACCCGTGGGGCGGGTCATCCATGGCCGAGGCCGCTGATGCCGTCGCTCACGAAGAGGCGATCAGTCGCGAAGAGATCGACGACGTCACAATCCTCAGGCACGAGCAGTATGCCCTTGCGCTTGACGACGATCGAGCGTTCCATCGGCGCTACATGGTGGAGGCCGCATTCACCGATCGCCGGGGAGATCACCGGGTGAGCGCTGACGCGGGAATCTACGCCCTCGATCCGGGGCGGACCCGCGCCTTGGTGGCTAGCGTTGATGGTGGCGTCGTCACCCGTGACACCCAGACTCACCCTGCGGACGGTTGCGCTGGCGTCGTCGTGCGGCATGGAGTTCCATCCCGGGGGCCGACGATTCGAATCCTCGCAGCGGGCTTCTCACGCGTTCAACGAGCACGGATGCCGAGGGCAGTGGTGCCTGCAGCGCTGTGTGCCTTGAGTGCGGCGGCGCTCAACATCCAAGACATGAATCAAGTGAACACCCACAATCCATTTGCCGTCAGCGATGCGTACTTCAGTCGGGAAACGGGATTTTCATCCGAAGCCATGAACTGCTTCGGGTCGCCGCTCGTCTACGGCCATCCTCAAGCACCCACGGGCATGCGTGCTGTCATTGAACTGGCGCACTCATTGGCCCAACGAGGCGGTGGCCTCGGACTCTTCACTGGATGCGCGGCTGGTGACACAGCGGGTGCACTCGTTATCGAGGTGACAGGCTCGTAGATCGAATGCGCGTTCACGTCGCCTGTGAGACCTTCACTCAGAACCCCATGACACGGCGTCTCGCCCAACTCGGTGCTTGGGCTGGTCAGGTCAAATGCAGATGTCCACCCGGGCCACCTATGAGCGCGGAGCCAGGTTCGAAGGGGATTCGGGCATGCGCTGGTGCAAGGCGGCTTAGGGTGCCCGGCTCAAGTGTAAAAGATTCTTGACATACATTTAGCATTCACCTACCTTGGCGTGATGGAACTCGCGGAGTTGGGGGCCACGATTCGCCGCACCCGTCTCGCCAGCGGGATTAGCCAGGCGCAGATGGCACGCATGGTGGGCGTTTCACGAGCCACGATCAACTACGCCGAGACGGGGGCGTTGATCTGGGCCTGCAAAAGGACGGCGTTGAGGCCCGCCTGCAGGCGCTGCTGGCCACCCATGTGGGGGTGCTGGGCGCCGATTGGACACTCATCCGCCGGGAGTACCCCACCGCCATTGGGCCGGTTGATCTGCTCTGCAGGGATGGCGCTGGGGCCACGGTGGCCGTCGAAATTAAGCGGCGCGGTGAAATCGACGGGGTCGAGCAATTAACCCGGTATTTGGCCTTGTTAAACCGAGATCCGCTGCTCGCGCCGGTGCAGGGGGTATTTGCGGCGCAGGAGATCAAACCACAGGCGCGCACCTTGGCGCAGGATCGAGGGATCAGGTGCGTGGTATTGGATTACGACTACCTGTTGGGCACCGCCGATCCAAGTCTTCGACTGTTTTGACCAACTGACAGAATCCACCTATGAGCGAAGCCCCCATGAGCAATTCTTCAACCACAGCCATTCCTGTTGCCATCACCCGAGTTGGTGTTATTGGTTTAGGCACCATGGGGGCTGGTATAGCCGAGGTTGTGGCCCGCAGTGGGGTACGGGTTTGGGCGGTCGAAACAACCGAAGCCGACCTCGCGCGCGGGGTAAAGACTATCGAAGGCTCAACCAGCAGGGCGGTGGTCAAAGGTAAGTTGTCCGAGGAGGAGCGCACCGCACTGCTATCGCGGATCACCTTCACCACCAGTCTGAACGACTTATCCGAAGTTGATCTCGTGGTTGAAGCGGTGCCCGAAAGCATGGAGATCAAAAGCGCAATTTTTTCCGCCCTAGATAAGATCACACCGGAGCACACCATCTTGGCTAGCAATACTTCATCGCTTTCGGTCACTGAACTCTCAGTTGCCACCGGGCGCCCTTCTCAGGTGGTAGGCTTGCATTTCTTCAACCCAGCACCGGTGCAGGCATTCGTTGAAATCGTCCGCACAGTGGTTTCGTCACCGGAAGTGGTGGATGCGGTTGCCGAATTCGCGCGCGGGCTCGGCAAGGAGCCGGTAGTTGTTGGCGACAAAGCCGGTTTCATCGCCAATGCTCTGCTTTTTGGGTATCTAAATCATGCGGTGACTATGTACGAGCAAAAATATGCCACGCGCGAAGATATAGACGCCTCGATGCGCCTTGGCTGCGGCTTACCGATGGGGCCGCTAGCTCTCCTTGATCTGATCGGCCTTGATACCGCCTATGAGATTCTTGACACGATGTATAAAGAAGGTCGCGACCGGTTGCATGCTCCGTCGCCAATCCTGAAGCAGATGGTCACCGCTGGGCTACGCGGCCGCAAATCTGGCCGCGGTTTCTACACCTATGAGGTGTCGCACTCACCGGTTGTCGTAGTTGATGCGCAAACTCCCGACGCCTCGGGTTCAGGTGGTGTGGTTCGCACGGTGAACTCAGTTGGGGTGATCGGTAGTGGCACGATGGCTACCGGCATAGCTGAAGTTTTCGCCAAAGCTGCTATTGATGTTATTTACATTGCTCGATCCGAGGACAAAGTCAAAGCCGTGCGCGGGGCGATTGAAAAGTCCCTCGAGAAGGCGGTGCAGCGCGGCAAGCTCGACGAAGCTGGGCGTGATGCTGCGCTAGCCCGCCTAACCGGCTCGACCAAACTCGATGACCTAGCCAAAGTCGATCTTGTAGTTGAAGCAGTCGTTGAAGAGTTATCCGTAAAATTGGCGCTCTTTGAAAATCTTGACGAAATCTGCAGGCCGGGCGCAATCTTGGCTACCACCACTTCCAGCCTGCCGGTGGTCGAAATGGCCGCGGTTACCTCAAGACCGCAGGACGTCGTTGGCCTGCACTTCTTCAACCCGGCCACAATTATGAAACTGGTCGAGATTGTTAGCACAGTCGCAACTGCTGAGGATGTAATTGCGACCTCGCGTGAACTTTGCTTGCGCATCGGAAAGCACCCAGTTGTTTGCGCAGACCGCGCCGGTTTCATTGTCAACGCACTCCTATTTCCGTATCTCAATGATGCCATCCGCATGCTGGAGACGAACTACGCCGATGCTGATGACATTGACCTGGCCATGAAGCGTGGCTGCGGCTACCCGATGGGTCCATTTGAGTTACTTGACGTTGTTGGCCTTGATGTTTCTCTGGCCATCCAGCAAACCCTTTATCGCGAATTTCGCGAACGCGGGTTCGCCCCGGCGCCGCGTCTTGAGCACCTGGTGACCGCTGGTTACCTGGGCCGTAAAACCGGGCGCGGGTTCCGGGTCTACGCCTAATGCTGGCTCGCTGCCATGGGGCGTAAGCATCACCGTAAACCTGGTTCATCAGGGGAGGAGCGCGGTCCAGGTGGCGTGGGTGCGAGGCGTGTTGAGGACTATGACGGCGAGGATTGGGTAGTGCAGTCCATCACCGGTTCTAGTTCCACCAAAGCCTACCGATGCCCAGGTTGCGATCAAGAAATCCGACCGGCCACACCACATGTGGTGGCCTACCCCGCCGATGGCCTTGGCGGGGTCGAGTCACGGCGCCATTGGCATACCGGCTGCTGGAGTTCGCGCCAGCACCGTGGGCCGCGCACCATGCGGTCGTCTGGTGGGCCACGTTACTGAAATGACTACCTCAAATATCGTCGCTAATTCAGTGCTGCCGGCACTTCGAATACCCCTAACGCTGACAACATCGGATGGGTTGCATCTGGTTGGCGAATTGGCGCTACCAGAGCGCAATACGCCGGTGGCCTCGATTGTCTGCATGCATCCGCTACCTACGCACGGCGGGATGATGGATAGTCACGTGCTGCGCAAGATGGCTTGGCGGCTACCGGCACTTGCCGATATCGCGGTGTTGCGATTTAACACTCGAGGCACCCAAAGTGCAGCCGGGCAAAGCGAAGGTGAATTCGACAGCGGGCACGGCGAAGGCCTAGACCTACTGGCGGCGATCGGGGAGATCGAGGCCCGATCACTTGCCGCCCCGTGGCTGGTGGGGTGGTCATTTGGTACCGACGTGATTTTGCGGCATGGCAATTTGGATCCGGTGCGTGGAGCGATTTTATTGTCGCCGCCACTGCGATTTTCAACCGAGGCTGACTTAGTGGCTTGGGCAAAATCAGGTAGGTCCCTTACCTGCGTTGTGCCCGAACTTGATGACTACCTCGTTCCTGATGCTGCGCGTGGCCATTTCGCGGTTATCCCACAGGCTGAAGTGATCGCAGTTGCTGGGGCAAAGCACCTGTGGGTAGGGGAGACAAATGTGCGCACCGCGTTTGATGAAATCGTCAAGCGGGTCGCACCGCAGGCCTGGCCGCTGCCGCACCACTGGTCTGGGCCAATGGAACGCTGGAGTGATCTATGAGCGGACCCACCGTGGTGTTGTTGCACGCCTTTCCATTCGATGCTCGGCTTTGGGCACCTCAAGGGGAGGTGCTAGCTGCCGCCGGCTGGCAGGTGCTCCTACCTAATCTGCCAGGCTTTGGTGGCACCGACTTGTTGTCTGGGCCGTCCAGTATTGACTCAGTAGCGGATGCGATTCTTGCGGACTTGGATCACCGTGGGATTGACCGTGCCGTACTTGGGGGGATCTCTCTTGGTGGTTACATCACCATGGCAATGCTGCGCAAACGTCCCGAAATATTTGCGGCAGCCATCTGCTGTGATACAAAGGCCAGTGCGGACACCGAGATAGCCCGCGAAAATAGATTTCGGATGGCCAAAGCCGTCACCGAAAACCCGGAGGAGTGCGGTCGGATCTTGCAGCAGTCGATGCTGCCTGGGCTTCTTGCGCAGGTGACTCATGACACCCGGCCAGAAGTAGTTGCGCAGGTGTCAGGCTGGCTTGATGATGCCGACCCAAGGACAGTTGCTTGGTACCAGCAAGCGATGGCCGATCGAGCAGAATCATTAACAGCCCTCGGCGCACTTGAAATCCC
>SHUQ01000021.1 GCA_009694585.1 Candidatus Nanopelagicales bacterium
AATCCATCATCGCCCGCGAAATCCTCGACTCCCGTGGTAACCCCACGGTTGAAGTTGAAATCCTGTTAGACGACGACACCGTGGCTCGCGCCGCCGTGCCATCAGGTGCATCAACCGGTGCTTTTGAGGCCGCGGAACTGCGCGATGGCGATGCCCGTTATGGCGGTAAAGGGGTAATGCAGGCTGTCGGAAATGTCGAGGATGAAATTGCCCCCGAACTATTGGGCCTGGAGGCCACCGATCAGCGGCTAATCGATCAGGTCATGATCGATCTGGATGGCACACCCAATAAATCCCGACTCGGTGCCAATGCAATCTTGGGGGTTTCGCTCGCGGTAGCAAAAGCGGCGGCCCTTTCGGCCGGGTTGCCGCTATTTCGTTATCTAGGTGGCCCCAACGCTCATGTGCTGCCGGTGCCGATGATGAACATCTTAAATGGTGGCGCCCATGCCGATACCGGAGTTGATGTTCAAGAATTCATGATCGCCCCGATCGGCGCATCAACATTTGGTGAGGCGCTACGTCAAGGCACCGAGGTCTACCACGCGCTGAAGTCAGTACTAAAGCAGCAGGGCTACGCCACCGGCCTAGGTGATGAAGGTGGGTTCGCACCTGATCTACCGAGTAATCGAGCGGCACTTGAACTCATCTCGACCGCGGTGGCAGCAACCGGGATGAAACTTGGCAGCGACATTGCCTTGGCCCTTGACGTTGCAGCCACCGAGTTCTACGCAAATGGTGAGTACTTATTCGAAGGCACGGCGCGGTCGGCGCAGTGGTTAACGGTGTATTACGAGACCTTGATCAGTGACTTCCCGGTAGTTTCAATTGAGGATCCGTTGTCCGAAGATGATTGGGCAGGATGGATTCACCTAACCGAGTCGATTGGCTCGCGGGTCCAGGTGGTCGGTGATGACCTATTCGTCACCAATCTCACGCGCCTGCAACGCGGTATTGATGAAGCCGCCGCGAACGCGCTGCTCGTCAAGGTCAACCAAATTGGCTCGTTAACCGAGACCCTTGAGGCGGTTTCACTGGCCCACCGGGCCGGCTTTAGTGCCATGATGAGCCACCGCTCCGGGGAGACCGAAGACACCACGATTGCCGATCTAGCGGTGGCGACTGATTGCGGCCAGATCAAGACCGGCGCCCCGGCACGCTCCGAGCGGGTCGCGAAGTACAACCAGTTACTGCGGATCGAGGAAGAACTAGATGATGCGGCTCGATATGCCGGAGCCGGGGCTTTCCCGCGTTTCGTTGACTGATTCCCCTGTGATCCGTGGGACTATCGAGGCGTGAGTTCCGGAAGTCAACTATTGGCGCCAAAATCTCGTGGGTCTCTGACCGGGCGCGCGGCCGTTTTGGCTTTGGTATTTGGCCTATTGGTGCTGACTTTGGCGGTACCGGTGCGCACGTGGTTTGCCCAACGCGCTGAGATTTCCGGGCTCGAAGCCAATGTGGCCGCGGCCCGCGATCGGGTGGTCGAGCTGCAAATCCTGCAAGAGCGCTGGACCGATCCGGCATTTGTGGTGGCCGAAGCCCGCCGCCGCCTGCACTTTGTGATGCCTGGTGAAGTGGGTTACACCACCATGGGCGCCGATGCACTCCCGGCCGCCGGCCCGGCTTTGATGCCGGCTGCGGTCTCTTGGTATGTCAAGCTCTGGACCGCGGTCGAGCAAGCCGATCGGCTAACGCCGGCTGCTGCCACCACCCCGTAGCTAGGTGAGTACGCCGATTTTCTGGTTTTAGGGTCTCCAAATTGGCGATGTTCGCGGTTGGCGTACACGAAACCCGAATTATCCCCCATGAAAGTGGGTTGTACTGGACATGATGGGTTTGGCTTCTGCGGTTACCATGGTCTCCTGACCGATTAACTGCTTGCTGATGCACGCATATACAGACGGAGTGTGAGCTATGTTCGAGAGGTTTACCGACCGGGCGCGACGGGTAGTCGTGCTTGCTCAAGAAGAAGCCCGGATGTTGAACCACAACTACATCGGCACCGAGCACATTTTGCTGGGCCTGATCCATGAGGGCGAGGGCGTCGCAGCCAAGGCCCTCGAGAGTCTTGGTATCTCCTTGGAGGCGGTCCGCCAACAGGTCGAAGAAATCATCGGTCAAGGTCAGCAGGCGCCGAGTGGGCATATTCCATTTACTCCCCGTGCCAAGAAGGTTCTTGAACTTTCACTTCGTGAAGCACTGCAACTTGGTCACAATTACATTGGCACCGAGCACATTTTGCTGGGCTTGATCCGAGAAGGTGAAGGTGTTGCGGCGCAGGTGCTCGTGAAGTTGGGCGCCGATCTCAACCGCGTGCGTCAGCAGGTAATTCAGCTACTAAGTGGCTACCAAGGCAAGGAGACCGCCACCGCAGGTGGCCCCGCCGAAGGTACGCCGTCCACGTCACTTGTTCTCGATCAATTTGGCCGCAACCTAACCGCGGCGGCCCGTGAAGGCAAACTTGATCCTGTCATCGGTCGCGATAAAGAAATTGAGCGCGTGATGCAGGTGCTGTCGCGGCGCACCAAGAACAACCCGGTTCTGATCGGTGAGCCTGGCGTTGGCAAGACCGCGATCGTCGAAGGCCTGGCGCAAAACATCATTAAGGGAGAAGTCCCTGAGACTTTGACCGACAAGCAGATTTACACCCTAGACCTCGGTGCCCTTGTTGCCGGATCGCGTTACCGCGGTGACTTCGAGGAGCGTCTGAAGAAGGTTCTCAAGGAGATCCGCACTCGCGGTGACATCATCTTGTTCATCGATGAAATGCACACCCTTGTTGGTGCGGGCGCCGCCGAAGGCGCAATTGATGCCGCAAGCATCTTGAAGCCGATGCTCGCGCGTGGTGAATTGCAGACAATCGGTGCGACCACCCTTGATGAGTACCGCAAGCATGTGGAAAAGGACGCTGCGCTGGAGCGTCGGTTCGCGCCCATCCAGGTAGAAGCACCAGATGTTGCTCACACGGTTGAGATTCTGCGCGGCCTGCGCGATCGTTATGAGTCACATCACCGAGTGTCGATCACCGATGGCGCGCTCGAAGCAGCGGCACGGTTGTCGGATCGCTACATCTCTGATCGCCAACTACCCGATAAAGCGATCGACCTTATCGACGAGGCTGGATCTCGGCTGCGTATCCGCCGCATGACCGCGCCACCGGATCTGCGCGCATTCGATGATCGTATTGCCGATGTGCGCAAAGAGAAGGAGTCGGCGATCGATGGCCAAGACTTCGAAAAAGCTGCCGCGTTGCGCGATGACGAGAAGAATTTGCTCGCCGAGAAAGCCACCCGTGAGCGCGAATGGAAATCAGGTGACCTTGACGTCGTTGCTGAAGTCGATGAGCGCCTGATCGGTGAGGTGCTGGCATTGATGACCGGTATTCCAGTTACTGACCTGACCGAAGACGATATTGCGCGACTGCTGCGGATGGAAGATGAACTCCATAAGCGTATCGTGGGTCAAGAGCAAGCTGTTATCGCGCTGTCAAAGGCGATTCGCCGCACCCGTGCGGGTTTGAAGGATCCCAAGCGTCCTTCAGGGTCGTTCATCTTCGCTGGGCCTTCGGGTGTCGGAAAGACCGAGTTGAGCAAGACTCTCGCGGAGTTCTTATTCGGTGATGCTGATGCGTTGATCGCCCTAGACATGAGCGAGTACTCCGAGCGCCATACCGCCTCACGGCTATTTGGCTCACCTCCCGGCTACGTCGGGTATGACGAAGGTGGGCAACTAACCGAGAAGGTGCGGCGTAAGCCTTTCTCGGTGGTGCTGTTTGATGAAATCGAAAAGGCCCATCCCGATATCTTCAATACCTTGTTGCAAGTCCTTGAAGAAGGACGGTTGACCGATGCCCACGGGCGGATGATCGATTTCAAGAACACCGTCATCATCATGACTACCAACCTAGGTAGCCGGGATGTATCGAAGGGTATGCTACTTGGTTTCGCCCCCGCGAATGACGATGAGACCGCTTATGAGCGGATGAAGGCGAAGGTGCAGCAAGAACTTAAGCAGCACTTCCGGCCGGAGTTCTTGAACCGGATCGACGACACCATCGTGTTCCACCAATTGACCGAGGCCGAGATCGTCAAGATCGTGGATCTGATGATTGCGGCGCTGGATCAGCGCATGCAAGACATGAACATGGGCATCGAGTTGACGTTAGCCGCCAAGGCGTTGCTAGCAGAGCGCGGATATGACCCGGTCATGGGTGCGCGCCCACTGCGCCGCACGATCCAGCGCGATCTCGAAGACCCGCTGAGTGAAAAGATGCTCTTCGGTGAAATGCCGCAGGGGTCAATTGTGGTCGTCGACGTCACTGGTGAAGGCGCGGATCGGGAGTTTGCCTTCACCGCGACCCCGAAAGCGGAATTGCCAGATTCCCCACCAATAGAAGCCGCCGGTACCGCCGCGGAATAATCAGTAACCAGTCGAGTAAGCAAGGGGAGGGGCCACCGATATGAGCGGCCCCTTGATCCCGGGGATGCGGGAGTTTGACGCACCCCGCAAGAAGAACCCGGCATTCTTGTGGTGGTTGCTGGGCCTGCTGGTGCTTGCCGGGGTGATCATCCTTGGCTTAGGGGTATTTGTCGCTGTGGGGCCGTTGCGGCAATTGGGCTTGGTGACCGAAAAACTGGAGCCCTTGGCTTTTCGGCCCACCATCATTGACACCGCGGTGCAGATCGCGGTGGCGCTGCCCGCCGGTGGCCTATGTACCGACGATGTGGTTGATATTTCACTTGCTGAGGATGCTGTCGCGGTCTATGTGGGTGCGTCGGTAACCACGCCCCGCAATATCAGTTGCCCGGCGGTGGGGCTGAGCGCCGACCAGTTATGGGTGGATGTGCAGCTGCTCGCCCCGCTAGCCCAGCGCCAGGTGGTACGGGCCGATGATGGCCAAGTGCTGTCGCGGGAAAGCTCGACCGGCCTAGGCTAAGGGCGCTCCTGGATTGCGTGGGTGCGCGTGTTTTGGTCGTGAAACTCTGGAAAATGGGCGATTTCACGACCAAAACGCGCGCACTCAGCCGATTTTGGGCCAAGGTGCACCCGGATGGTTTCACCTCTGGGGAGGGGGACCGATACCGTGGGGCGGGTGAGTGGAGTTGCGCACCCGATGGGGCCGGAGCCCCCGTGGGTCTATTGGCTGCGCCGAGGCATCATCGTCTTGGCTGTTCTAACTTTGTTGATCGGTGCCTATTGGCTCATCACCGGCCGCGGGTCAGCTGGCACGGATCCGGCAACAGTCGCCGTGGTGCCAACTGCTGAGGGCTCAGCCGCTCCCGTTGCTAGTGGAACAGCTTCGGCCGAGCCGGCGACGCCAACCGATTGCCTCGATAATGCGATTGTGGTCGAAGCGAGTACTGATTCCACCAAATATGTTGTTGGTGAAAACCCGCAACTTACTTTGACCATCGGCAATATCGGCGAAGTTTCATGTCTTCGCGATGTTGGGCCCAAGGCTAATGAGCTGGAGATCACTTCGGGCGGGTATCACGTCTGGTCGAGCGATGATTGCAATGCGAGCAATAAGAGCAAGATTGCGGTCCTAAAGCCGGGCGAGAAAGTTGCCTCAAGTATCAACTGGGATGGCCGAACCACCCAAAAGGGCTGCCCGGGTGACGCTAAAGCGGCAAAGCAGGGGCGCTATGACCTCGTCGCTCGCAACGGTGATGTGAAGAGCGACAAGGCCAAATTCTCACTAATGAAGAAGAAGCAGTAGCAGCGAGGGCATGGCGACCAATAGAAGTGGCCGATTAGCTAAGTTGTCAGTTGACTCTTTCGCAAGTATCGCGTCGGTGCTTTCGGGGGCATCGAAATTCACAATTATGAAGTAGCGCTCGAACTAACGCTTTGGTGCGCTGGCGAGTGTGCGGGCCACCGATAGTGCCTCATTAATTGAGGTGACCTCATGCACCGTGATGTCATTTGCATTCGAATCACTTGTGGCACCTCGCGGGATAATAGCATCGGTGAATCCGAGCCGGGCGGCCTCCGCGAGGCGGCGGGTGAGCGCCGTTACCTTTCGAACGTCACCCGATAGCCCAACCTCACCGATCGCAATTAGGCCGCTCGGTAACGCGATGTCGTTGACACTGCTCGCGATTGCAAGTGCAATAGCGAGGTCAGTCGCTGGTTCAACTAAGCGCACCCCGCCAACTGTTGCCACGAAGCAGTCAGAGGTGGCAAGTTTTAGTCCGGCCCGGCGCTCAAGAACACCAAGCATCATGGCGATGCGCGCTGAGTCGAGGCCACTGGTAACCCGACGAGGTTGCGGCGCACTTGATGGGGCGATGAGTGCTTGTACTTCAGTTACCAGTGGTCGACGACCTTCAACGGTGACCGTTACGCAGGTGCCGGGCGCCGGCTCATGGCGATCACCGAGGAATAGGCCACTTGGATCGGCGAGCCCGATGATGCCGTCATCGACAAGTTCAAAGCAACCGATCTCATCTGCTGGGCCGAAACGATTCTTAACGGCGCGCACTAATCGCAAGGTACTGTGCCTGTCGCCCTCGAAGTAGAGCACTACATCGACGAGATGTTCAAGGGCGCGTGGCCCGGCAACACTGCCGTCTTTGGTCACGTGACCAACAATGATGGCTGTCATGCCACGTGATTTGGCGCTGGCAATCACCGAGGCTGCGACTTCACGCACTTGGGTAACCCCACCGGCCGCGCCGTCAATCTCGGCACTAGCGATGGTCTGCACCGAGTCGAGAATTAGCAAACTAGGTGCGAGTGCCTCAACATGGCCGAGAACCCCACCTAGATCGGTCTCGGCGGCCAGATAAAGACCTTCGGCAAGGGCCCCGATGCGTTCGGCGCGCATGCGCACCTGAGCGGTGGACTCCTCCCCGGTTACATAAAG
Source organism: Candidatus Nanopelagicales bacterium (assembly GCA_009694585.1). Classification (GTDB taxonomy): domain Bacteria; phylum Actinomycetota; class Actinomycetes; order S36-B12; family S36-B12. The sequence continues at coordinate 6,869 of SHUQ01000021.1, forward strand.
GGTTAAGTGCTCGGCTGCGGCCCAACGTGAGGCGACATCAAGGAGCAGGGTGGATTTGCCGACCCCGGGTTCACCGGCTAACAAGATCACCGCACCAGGTACCAGTCCACCGCCAAGGACCCGGTCGAATTCGCTGATGCCGGTAGCGGTGGCTTGGGCTGCCGTCAGATCCACCGAGCCAATGGGTAGGGCCGGGGTGCCAGCTTTGGCCGCGGTGGTACCACGAGTTCGGGTGGCGCCGATTTCATCAACGGTGCCCCATGCCTGACACTCACCGCAGCGGCCCACCCATTTAACGCTGGTCCAGCCGCAGTCACTGCAGCGGTAAGCCGGAGCTTTTGGGGCGGTGCGGGCCATGGCCGAGGTGGGGTAGCGGCTGTCTAGGTGGATGTGGGCTGGGAAGAAATAGCTGGGTCGGCCGGGTGCGGGGTAAGGCCGGTGGTGTCGGTGATGGTCAACAGCAGTTTTTCGCGTGCCGCGCACAGGCGGGATAATTCCTCGTAGGCCGGTAGCCCGATTAGCGCGACGATCTCATCGCGTGATGAAAGGTACACAGCCTCGGTACCGATGTGGGCTTCGGTATTACTGCTGCAGTACCAATCCAGATCATGGCCGCCGGCCCCCCAGGCCCGCCGGTCATATTCTCCAAGGACGACAACTACGCGTTCGACGTCATCCTCGTACTTCTTATTTTCATAAGTCCGGCGAAGGGGTAACTGCCAGCACACCTCGGGCTTGGTTTCGACGAATGAGACGCCTTCACGGGCGGCCAGATGGTGCAATGCGCAGCCGTAACCACCCTCGAAGTCTTTTTGGTTATGGAAGATGCAGGCCCCGTTGTGTACTGCGGTCTTGCGGGCGCCATCCTCTTTTTCGATCCAACCTTTTTTCTTCCCGATATTGATGTTCTGCCACAGGTCGCCATCAAGTTTCTCGACCCAGCGGGCGACCCGCTTTTCATCCTTCTTCTCCGAGAAATGGGCTCCGAGCGTGCAGCAGCCGGCATCTGGGGCATCGGCGTAGATCCCTTTGCAGCCGCGGCCAAAAATACAGGTCCAGCGAGAGGTTAACCAGGTGAGGTCGGCGCGAATTAACTGGTCTTCGTCGGCGGGATCGACGAACTCGATCCACTGGCGTGGAAAATCTAAGGAGACCTCTGGCATGGAGCACACTCTATTGGGGCCTGTTTTCTGGAGGCGCGCCCGCGTCCATGTGTACGACCGGTGGCGCATGCGGGTACCTTCTGACTATGCGGCTAGGTGTACTCGATATCGGGTCAAACACGGTGCACCTTTTGCTCGTTGATGCGCATTACGGTGCGGCCCCAATCCCAGCCTCGAAATTGAAGATGCCACTTCGGCTGGCCGAGCATCTGACCTCCGATGGTCGTATCGATGATGCTGCGGTTGAAGAACTAATTGGGTTTATTCGTCAAGGCCAACAACTCTCCGAAGATAAGGGTGCAACCGAGGTAATAGTGTTCGCCACTTCTGCCATCCGAGAGGCCGGTAATGGCGAGGATGTGCTGCGCCGGGTGCAGGAAGCGACCGGTATTTCAATTGAAGTGTTAACCGGTGAAGCCGAAGCGCGCATGACATTCCTAGCGGCGCGACGCTGGTTCGGGTGGTCAACTGGGCGACTGCTGGTTGTTGATATCGGGGGAGGCTCGCTCGAACTTGCATCCGGGGTGGACGAAGAACCCGATGTCGCCGTGTCGTTGCCGTTGGGAGCTGGTCGGTTGACTCGATCGCACCTGGCCGGTGATCCTCCGACTTCTGATTCACTACGTGCGTTACGCCGATACGTGCGTGCTGAAATCGCTGCGGCCACCGGGCGCATCATGCGGGCTGGTGCACCGAGCATGGTCGCGGCCACTTCCAAGACATTTAGGCAATTAGCACGCATCGCTGGGGCGGCACCGTCAACCGAAGGCATGTACGCGCGACGCACACTAAGCATCACCGACCTGCAGTCACTGGTTAACAAATTGGGCGGCATGACCGCGGCTGAACGCACGAAACTGCCTGGTGTCTCAACGGGTCGCGCTGGCCAGTTGGTAGCCGGCGCGGTGGTGGCCGAAGCCGTTATGGATTTACTCGATATTAAAGAGTTAGTGATCTGCCCATGGGCGTTGCGCGAGGGCGTAATCCTTCATCGCCTGGATCGCCTGCCTGAATGATGGGTCTTGTGCAAGGTTTGAGCGCTACTGAAGTAGCTGAGCGAGTTGCTGCAGGCCAGGTGAATCATGCGCCTGATGCCAACAGCCGAAGTATCAGCGACATCATTAAGGCGAATACCTTTACTTGGTTCAACGGTCTCATCGGGGCAATGTGGTTAGTCATGCTGCTTGTTGCCCCTTTACAGGATTCGCTGTTTGGGTTTGTCATTGTTGCCAACACTGGGATCGGTATCGTGCAGGAGTATCGGGCAGCGCGGGCCCTAGCCAAGCTTGCTGTCATTGGCGAAGCCAAGCCGGTGGTGCGACGCGATGGTATTGATATTGCCGTCAGGGCAAATGAAGTAGTGCTCGATGACGTCATCGTCTTGACTACCGGTGATCAACTAGTGGTTGACGGCTTGGTGCTGTTCGCCGATGGCCTTGAAATTGACGAAAGCCTACTAACCGGAGAAGCCGACCCGGTCGACATGAAGATTGATGATCAGGCGATGTCGGGTTCGTTTGTTGTTGCCGGATCAGGTCTATACCGAGCAACTCGTGTCGGCCGTGACTCATTTGCCGCCGGGCTGACCGAGCAGGCAAAGAAGTTCCATCAAACCAACTCTGAGCTGCGAGATTCGATTAATAGGTTCATTCGGTTGTTGTCTTATCTATTGCTGCCGGTTGGCCTATTACTGTTCTTTTCACAGTGGTTGCGGACCGACCTGCCGATCAAGGAAGTTCTTCGAGACACGATCGCGGGCATGGTAACCATGGTGCCCGAAGGTTTGGTACTACTGACAAGTATTGCGATGGCCGTAGCGGTGATCCGGCTAGCCGCCAAGAAAGTTCTCGTTCAAGACCTACCGGCGGTTGAAGTTCTCGCGCGCGTTGACACCATCTGCGTCGATAAGACCGGCACGCTCACCGAGCCGGGTATGCAGGTGCGCGAGGTGGTGGTTTTGACCACTAACGCCAATATGTCGGGTGCACTTGGTGCGCTGGCGGCGGTTGAGTCCAGCCCCAATCCAACTTTGCAGGCGATTGGTGCGCGATACCCGAATCCGTTGTGGACAGCGCAGACGAGCGTGTCATTCTCCAGCGCCCGCAAGTGGTCGGCGGCCACCTTCACCGGGCAGGGGTCGTGGGTCATCGGTGCTCCCGAAATGCTACTTGCCGATGGTGATGACGTCCGTAGTAGAGCCGACACCATTGCTGCCGATGGTGCGCGGGTGCTACTACTCGGTACCAGTGATATAACCCCGGATGCGGAAACCGGACCCGGCCAGATCACGGCTATTGCCCTTGTGGTCATTGACCAAACTTTGCGGCCCGATGCTGCCGAAACTGTCGCATACTTCCTGACGCAAGACGTTCGCGTCAAAGTGATCTCAGGGGATAATGCGGCCACCGTAGGAGCGATTGCGGCTCAGGCCGGGGTCCCCGGGGCCGAAAACCCGGTTGATGCCCGCACCATGCCACCAGACACCGCCGATGTTGCCAAAGTGCTTGAGACGGCTTCAGTATTTGGCCGCGTGACCCCGGTGCAAAAGCAGTCGATGGTTGATGCACTCCACCTTCAAGGTTGCACGGTTGCGATGACCGGCGATGGTGTCAACGATGTATTGGCACTGAAGAGCGCTGATCTTGGTATCGCGATGGGTTCAGGATCGGGGGCCACCCGAGCTGTTGCGCAGTTAGTGCTGCTTGACGATAAGTGGTCGGTGATGCCAAGTGTGGTGGCGGAAGGGCGCAGGGTACTTGGCAACATAGAACGTGTTGCGGACGTTTTTTTAACGAAGTCGTTCTACGCCATCTTCATTTCCATCGCCACCGGTGTTTTCGCGGTGGCATTCCCGTTCCTGCCACGACACCTTTCGCTGATCGGTGCATTAACAATTGGGATCCCTGGGTTCTTCTTGGCCTTAATGCCAAATACCGAGCGGTTCCGACCCGGCTTCTTCAAGCGGGTCTTGGTTTTCACAGCCCCTGCTGGGGCAGTTGCGGCATTGGCTGCTTTCACCAGTTATGGAATTGCATTACAAATAGGTGAGAGCTTGGCCAGCGCACAATCTGCGGCGACCGTCACCTTATTCATCGTTGCCACCGCGGTCTTGACTCAAAGTGCGCGCCCACTTAACTTGCTGCGAATCGGTATCGTTGCACTAATGATTGTGTTGTTCCTAGGGGTGCTGTTTATTCCCTTCGCCTCCAAATTCTTCATACTTTCCCTTGGCCCAGAGCGTTATAGCCTCGTGGCCATTGTGGTGGGGCTTGCTGGCGCCGCCTGCATTTGGGTGATGACGTTGATCACCGATCGGTGGCGCAAGGCATGAGTGCACTTGTCGGCTTGTCGACGTCATCGGTTTATCCAGAGACGACGGCCGCCGCGTTTGAGATCGCCGCGTCCCTTGGCTATGACGGTATTGAAGTGATGGTGGGTACCGACGTCATTAGCCAAGACGTCGAAGCACTAGTCGGGCTAGTCGACCACTATCAAGTGCCGGTGCTGTCAATCCACGCACCGTGTCTGCTGGTAACTCAGCGGGTGTGGGGTACTGACTCGTGGGGCAAGTTACGCAGAGCGCAAGCGGTCGCGGAGCGACTTGGCGCCTCAACCGTGGTGGTGCACCCGCCATTTAGGTGGCAGCGCGAGTATGCGCGCACTTTCGTTAGCGGGCTTGAGGCCATGCGGAGTGAGACAGCTGTGCAATTCGCCGTCGAAAATATGTACCCGTGGCGGGCCGTTGCTCAGCGAGTGCCTGCGTACTCGCCGGGCTGGGATACCCGCGATGAGGATTACCCGTACGCCACCTTAGATCTCTCGCACACCGCGGTCTCTGGCAGTGATGCCATGCAATTCGCAAGGGATCTTGGCGAGCGTCTAACCCATTTACACTTGGCAGATGGCAGTGGCTCGGCGCGTGATGAGCACTTGATACCCGGCCGAGGTGCGCAGCCGGCGGGTGAAGTACTCGGGCTGCTAGCTGCCACCGGCTTCGCTGGGGCGGTGATCGTGGAAGTAAATACCAAAGGCGCAGGTAGTCGTGAGCGTCGCGAGAGTGATCTAACCGAGGCCCTTGCTTTTGCCCGGTTGCACCTGGCTGGTGCTGTCTAGGCGGCCCAAAACTGGCCAATTTACCCTGGTGCTAAGTGGAGATTCTCACTAATAATGTTTTCGTAACGCTATCGGCGGTACTTGAAACCCATCCACGAGTACAGATTTGGGCATATTTATGGAGGCTTGGGGTTGCTTTGAGGGTAATGATGAGTAACTAGCCGCAACTCACCACCGGTAACCACCTGTTGCCCGGTACGGTGCTGGGTATGGCTGAGCCAGACAGCACCTCATCGATCTTGGGTGCGGTACGGGCGGTGCTGGGTGTCCGAGGCTATGCAAATACCACCATCAAGACGGTGGTAGCAGCGGCCGACGTCGCCCCAGGGGTAGTTCGCTCGCTATACGCCAACAAAGAGCAATTGCTGTCCGCCGCATTGCGGGTGCCGTTTGATCCGTCGGGCAGCATCCCTAAGTTGATCGCTCCGGGGCTGGACAAGATGGGCGAGCGGTTGGTGCGCCTGACTTTGCAACTTAGTGGCGATGAGCAAGTGCGCAAGGATGCAACGAACTTGTTGCAGGCAGCTCGTGAATCTGCCGGGGTGGAGCAGCTGCGTGGTTTAACCGATTTTCTGCAGGCGACTTTCCTTGATCGGGTGGTCGAAGCAATGGGCGTACCAGATGCGCGAATGCGCGGAGCCTTGATCACCGCTTACTTAGCCGGGGTGGCCGCTACTCGTTCGATGTTGAATATCGAGCCGCTGGCTTCGGCCACCGACGAGGTCATAGTGGCGCTGGTGGCACCCACTATCCAGCGACTTCTCGACCCTACACAGCCACTGCCTACCAAGGATGCGGCCGGGAAGTCATAAGGTCATCTAGTGCCATTAGTCCGCAATATCTTCGAGCAGATCGCTAAAAACGAGGCTCTTGGCTCGTTCATAGCCGGTTCGCCAATCGGGCGCGAGTTCGTACACCGGGTCGCCGGGGGCGAGCAGGTTGAAGATGTGATCGAGGCGGCACAACTCCTGGCCGACGCGGGCCGGCTCATAAGTTTGGAACGTGCGGTAAGTGGCGAAATCGCGGAGTCGGAGAGCGCAGTAGTTTTCGCTGACTATGCAATGGCGGTTAGCGCCCTAGCTTCAGCGTCATTGGCGCGCATCTCGGAGATTGCGGTTCTCCCAGAGTTTGTCTTGGGTGGGCCTTCGAGAATTGCGCCCCTAAGAGACTTGTGCGCGCAGGCGCAGATAAGTCAGGTAAATGTCATGATCGGGATGGGCCCTGACGATTTAGTTGACGCCACCCTTGACCTAGTTGGTGGCCTACGTGCTGAAGGTTTCGAGGTAGGGGTGACTTTGCAGTCGGTGTTGCGGCGCACTGAAAACGATTGCGAAACTATCGGGGGTCGGGTGCGCTTGGTCAAAGGGGCGCACAGTTATGGCTCCCTAGATCGGTTTGGCCAGGCCATCGAGGTGGACAAGTCCTACATCCGCTGCGCGAAAGCTTTGCTGCGAACGGCTGCTGAGCCTAGTTTTGCCACCCATGACCCGCGCCTGATCGAGATCCTCCAGACGGTCACCGCCCGGCTACATCGTGAAAAGGGCAGTTATGAGTTCGCTATGTATTACGGCCGCAGCACGGGGTTGCAGCAACGCTTGACCGACTCTGGTGAGGCGGTTCGGGTGTATATCCCGTTCGGGCCGGGGTGGTTCGGCCGGCTCGTGGGAGGCTTGGCCGAAAGACCGGCCGGTTTAGTCCCGGCGATTAGGTCCCTGCTCCCGGGTGCCTGATTGCCGATCAGCGAAAGGAATTAGCGTGACACGCATCGCGGTCCTAGGTGGCGGAGTTATGGGCGAGGCGTTAATTATCGGCCTGCAACATCGGTTGACCCCGGCCCCCACCATAGTGGTGGCCGAAAAGCGTGCAGATCGCGCAGCTGAACTGGCCGACAGATTTGGGGTGGAGGTTGCTGCTTCGGCCGCTGCCGTAGTGGACGCAGACGTCGTAATCATCGTGGTCAAACCGCAGGACATCCGTGCGGTAGTAAATGAGATTGCGGCTGGCGTGGCAGACGGCGCACTAGTTATTTCAATTGCTGCCGGCATCACTACTTCGTCCATAGAAGAAGCTATCCCGCAGGCCAATGTCGTCCGAGCGATGCCAAATACTCCGGCGCGACTCGAACTTGGGGTCACCGGGATTAGTGCTGGTGCCAATTGCGAGGTAGAGGCATTGGCTCGAGCCGAGCAATTGCTGGCATCGGTCGGCACGGTCATTTCGGTGCCAGAGACACTTCAGGACGCGATAACAGCGGTTTCTGGAAGTGGTCCGGCGTATGTTTTCTTCCTCGCTGAAGCGATGATGGCGGGTGCGGAGGCAGTTGGGCTAAGTGCGGAGGATGCGCGGAGCGCCGTCGTGCATACCCTGCTCGGCGCGGCCCATCTTCTTCAGGTCAGTGGCGAAGAACCAGCGGCACTGCGCGGCATGGTTACCTCACCGGGAGGCACCACCGCGGCGGCGATCGCGGTGTTGCAAGAACGTGAAGTCCTTGGCGCATTCATGGCAGCAATCGAGGCCGCCCGAGATCGAAGTCGGGAGTTATCTGCATCGTGAGCAAACGGGTTGGTGTGGTTTGGGATGATCGGTTGGCTGAGTATGACTTCGGCCCCGGCCACCCGCTCACCCCGATCCGTGTGCAATTAGCGATGCGGCTGGCCGCGGATTTTGACTTACTGATTCAGCCAAACGTGCAGTTACTTAAGCCGATCGAGCCGGTTCCACATGCAGACCTTTTGCGCGTGCACGACGCGGATTACCTCGACGCCGTGATACGAGCGTCCGAAATCGGATTTAGCATGGGGGTGAGCGATAGGGAGTGGGGTTTTGGCACCGCGGACGTACCGGTGTTCGCTGGCATGCATCAGGCTAGTGCCCGGGTAGCAGGGGCAACCTTGTCGGCAACGCGCGCCGTCCACGCTGGTGACGTCGAACACGCGGTGAATCTGGCTGGGGGTCTGCACCATGCCATGCCCGCCGCTGCATCAGGTTTTTGCATCTACAACGATGTCGCGGTCTCGATCGCCTGGTTGCTGGACAAAGGGGTCGAGCGCATCGCGTATGTCGACCTTGATGTCCATCATGGCGATGGCGTGCAAGCCATGTTTTGGGATGACCCCAGGGTGCTAACGATCTCGATACACGAAAGCCCAGCCAGTTTGTTCCCGGGCACCGGTTGGCCAAGTGAAATTGGTGGGCCGGGTGCCTTGGGCACCGCGGTGAATATTGCCCTGCCGGCCGGGACCGGAGACCAAGGCTGGCTGCGGGCCTTCCACGCGATCGTGCCGGCGTTACTTGAAGTTTTTGAACCACAATTCGTGATCAGCCAGCATGGGGTTGATACGCATGTGCAGGATCCACTGGCCAATTTGAACCTGTCATTAGATGGCCAGCGAATGAGCTATGAAGCAATGCACCGGTGGGCGCACCAGTACGGGTCGGGTCGGTGGGTTGCGGTCGGTGGCGGCGGCTACGAGTGGCTTGAGGTGGTACCCCGAGCCTGGACCCACCTACTGGCTGAAGCCAGCGGCCACCGGGTGGACCCGGGCACAGAACTCCCCGAAGAGTTCCGGACCTATGTCGAAGGACTTTATGGCAGGTCGGCTCCGGCCCAGATGACCGATGGGTGCAGCCCGTGCCTGAAGGAATTTGCAGCGGGTTATGACCCACGGGATGAGGTGGACCAAGCCATCGGCGCCACGCGGGCCTTAGTTTTCCCGGCTTGGGGATTAGTCGATGACGCCGATGTCTAGCCTTGAACGGCCGCCCGATTTTATTTTTTTGGGCAATATTGCAAACCAACTTTCCCTTAGGCCCCGGGTGCCACTAGTGTTCAGTTCCTGATCACGCGTCGGCAGGGGAGTTGGCGCGGACTGCCTGCAGAAAGTTCGGTGCCAAATGAGCAGCAATATTGAGCGCGGCTTTGCCGAGATTCGCTTCCTCACCGTTGCCGAGGTTGCCTCGGTGATGCGGGTTTCGAAGATGACCGTTTACCGACTGGTGCACGGCGGTGAACTCCCCGCGGTCCGTGTCGGCCGCTCCTTCCGGGTCCCCGAGCAGGCTGTCCACGACTACCTTCGGGACTCCTTCATCGAGACCGCCTGACCCTGCAGGTAGGCTGCTGGTTACTAGTCAGCGTTCGTGGGATTCCTGAACGCATCTTTGGAACGACGAACGCGAGGATTTCTTCATGGGCTCAGTGGTAAAGAAGCGCCGCAAGCGGATGGCAAAGAAGAAGCACCGCAAGCTGTTGCGCCGTACCCGAGTTCAGCGCCGCAATAAGGGCTAGTTTGGTCCAGGTGCGTAAGCGACTGGGGTCAGCAGGCTAGGGGGTCGGTAATGGGGCGCGTGGTCCTAGTAACCGGAGTAGCGCGCTATCTCGGTGGGCAATTGGCACGCATCTTGTCGCAGGATCCCGCCGTTGATCAGGTCTTAGGTGTTGACGTAGTGCCACCGAAGGTCAACTTGCCGGGGATGCAGTTCGTACGTGCGGATATTCGAAACACCGTGGTCCACATGGGGGTAATTGCTACCCCTCGCCAAGCCGGTGGGCGTGCGACCATGAAAGAGATCAACGTCATCGGCACGATGCAATTACTCGCGGCCTGCCAGCGCACTCCCAGTGTCAAGGCTTTGGTGGTTAAGTCGACGGCCTCGGTTTATGGCAGCGGCCCCAAAGCCCCGGCGCTGTTCACCGAGGAAATGCAGCCGCGGCACGCACCGCGATCGGGGTGGGCAAAAGACTCAGTTGAAGTCGAGGGCTATGTTCGCGGTTTTGCGCGGCGACGACCAGATGTGGCTGTTACCACTTTGCGATTTGCGAATTTTATCGGCCCTGGCATCGATACCGCTATGACAACCTATTTCTCGCTTCCGGTGATACCGACGGTCTTGGGGTTTGATGCGAGACTGCAATTCATCCATGAGGATGACGGACTTGAGTTCGTGAAGCGCGCGGTGTTGGGAAGTTATCCAGGCACCTTCAATGTTTCCGGTAATGACATCTTGATGTTGTCGCAAGCGATTCGTCGCACCGGCCACAAGCGGGTTGCGTTGCCGGAGTTTTTGTTTACTCCTTTTGGCCGCAACATTAGCCGTGCGGGCCTAATTGACTTCACCACCGAGCAAGTTGCATTCGCAAGTTTTCTAGCACGACGCGAGGTGTCAGTTGCCTAACGCGAAAATCATCCCTATCCACGGTGAAGAACCCATTGTCCCGCGCCTTGTTGACGACCTTGAACCTGATGTGTTTGCGCGACTCAGGGAGTTCTGGGAATTCGTGCAGAGCCGATTGGCCGGCGACTATTCGGTTGATGATCTCGGCTTCGATCCGGAGTTCAATGACAAAGTGCTGATGGCCTTGGTGCGCCCGCTTTACAAGTCGTGGTTTCGCGTTGAGGCGTCGGGTCTGGAAAATATCCCGGACGCGGCAGGAGCGCTAGTCGTCGCGAATCATTCTGGAGTTATCGCCCTAGACGCGGTAATGACACAAGTCGCGTTATTGGATGAACATCCGGTCCATCGGCATTTGCGCATGCTGGGGTCAGACCTCGTATTCCAGAGCCCTTTCCTAGGTGAGATCGCCCGTAAGGCCGGGCACACCTTGGCCTGCCATCCCGATGCAGAGCGACTATTAAGTGACGGTGAGATAGTGGGCGTTTGGCCCGAAGGTTACAAAGGCATCGGCAAACCATTTGCCGAACGCTATAAGTTGCAGCGTTTTGGTCGTGGCGGTTTCGTGGCAGCTGCACTCCGCACGAAAACCCCAATTATTCCGACGGCGATCGTGGGTGCCGAAGAAACTTACCCAATGATCGCCAATGCGACCGTGGTTGCTCGCCTACTTGGCTTGCCGTATTTCCCGATTACGCCCACTTTCCCCTTACTTGGGCCACTTGGTCTGCTTCCGTTGCCGAGTAAGTGGTTCATTCATTTTGGGGAGCCGATCCCCACTGATCAATATCCAGATAATGCGGCTGATGATCCGATGCTGGTATTCAACTTGACCGATCAGGTCCGTGAGCAGATCCAGCAGACCCTTTATCGATTACTGTTGCAGCGGTCTTCGGTGTTCGGTTAGCGCCAAGTGCCCTTAACGGCGCCGCCGGCCAATCGCGTAACCGATTACTAAACCGATTGCGACACCACCAATTGCCGATACTCCTGGCGCGGAGTACTCCTTAATCTGAGCGCGACGGCGGAAATCTCGGATCACCCAATTGTTCTCGCGAGCATGTGCCCGCAGCGTCGAGTCAGGATTAACTGCAACAGGATTGCCAACTGCCGACAGCATGGGGATGTCATTAGATGAATCGGAGTATGCAGAGCAGGCACTGAGATCTAGGCTTTCGCGTTCTGCGAGTGATCGGATTGCTTCAGCTTTTGCTAGGCCATGCAATGGGGGGCCGGTAAGTCGGCCAGTGTAAATACCGTCTTTGACTTCGGAAACGGTTCCGAGTGCGCCGGTAAGACCTAAACGCCTTGCCACCATCGTTGCAAGTTCAACCGGTGTCGCGGTTACCAACCAGACTTGCTGCCCAGCGTCAAGATGGGCTTGAGCGAGTGCGAGGGAGCCCGGGATGAGCTTGTCCACCATGCTTTCATTGAAGATGGCTTCGCCGTAAGTATTAAGTTCTTCGACACTTCGACCCTGCACAAAGGAAAGCGCGGCCTCGGTTACCGAAGCGATGTCCTCAAGATCCTCCGACCCGCTGACGACGAACTTCACCTGCTTGATGGCGAAGCCAGCGATCTCCGGCATGGTGAAGTACTTGCGCTTGGCTAGGCCGACGGCAAAGTGAAACACACTCGCCCCGCGGATAATGGTGTTGTCTAGGTCAAAGAAGGCGGCGCTATGTGCCTGCTCATGGGGGCTTGACGACTCCTTCCCGGCTTTGGCCGATGCCTGACCGGCTTGGCGATATGCCGAAAGCACATCCAGGCCGCCGGGTTTAGCCGTGGGCGCTGCAGGCTGGTCTGTTGTCGTCATAGGCTGAGCGTACTTAGGGGCGCGGCTCCCGCACAGGCCTGGAGGAGGGAGTTGGGATGACCCAGAACTCCAACATAGCTGAATTTGTCCGAAACTCTGCCCGTAATTACCCGACCCAAGTTGCAGTAATCGATGCTGATCGCAGTTTGACGTGGGCTGAACTAGATGCGCAGGTCGATGCCTTTGCCTGCGGCCTACTGCAACGCGGATTGCATGCCGGTGAGCGCGTAGCCGGCCTCCTTGGTAATTCGGCTGATTTTGTTGTCGCATATTTCGGGATCTTGCGCGCCGGGCTGGTGGCTGTTCCACTTAATCCTGCGTACACTGCGCCAGAGATCGCGGTACTCATTGCTGATTCAGGGGCACGACTCTTACTGGTCGATGAAGGGACTGCGGCGACGGCGAATGCGGCGACGATCTCACTTTCCTCCTGCGAAGTAATTGTTCTGGGCAGCAAACCTTGGACCGAAATCTTGGCAACTGGTGCACAGTTGGTCCTCGCCGAGCAAGCGACTCCGACCAGTGCGCTTGCGCTATTACTTTTTACAGCGGGTACCAGTGGGCGACCCAAAGGGGGCATGCTGACCCATGGCGCCCTTCGCGCGAATGTTGAAATGATTCGGTCATTGCAGTCTCCGCCCGCTGTGCAGCACAGTGACGTCGTGCTACTTGTCTTACCGATGTTCCATGTTTATGGGCTCAATGCGGTGCTTGATCTGGCGGCCTCGGCCGGCGCCACGTGCGTGATCCTTGATCGCTTTGACCCGGTCGGCAGCCTTGAGATCATTACCAAGCACGCTGTCACCACGGTTGCTGGGGCACCAGGTATGTATCACGCTTGGTGCAAGACACCCGGTGCCCGTGCGGCCCTTGCTGGTGTTCGCCTATTTACTAGTGGTGGTTCGCCGTTACCAGTTCGAGTATTTGAAGAGTTTGCGGCCGTTACTGGAAAAGAGGTCTTTGAGGGTTATGGCATGACAGAAACCGCCCCGGTGGTAGCGACAACTATGGTCTCCGGTTTGCCTAAAGCTGGTTCAGTGGGGCGGCCAGTACCGGGCGTGCAGGTGCGCTTGGTGCATGACGAAGGTGATGACACCGGGTCCGATGTAGAAGAAGGTGACCCGGGTGAGATGTGGGTTCGGGGTTCGTCAGTCTTCAGTGGGTATTGGCCCGATGGGGCCGGTGGCCCCGACCCCGATGGCTGGTTCCGATCCGGTGATATCGCATTCTTTGATGGTGATGGTGATTTACATATCGTCGATAGACGACGTGAAGTAATTTTGGTTAACGGCTTCAATGTGTATCCGCGTGAAATCGAAGTTGCGATTGAGTCGATGGAGGCCGTTGCTGAAGTTGCAGTGATCGGGGTTCCTGACGACCTGACCGGTGAGTCGGTCACCGCGCTCGTGGTGCCAATGCCAGATGCGACACTTTCAGTTGCAGATATTGCTGCGCACTGTGCTGAGCGAGTCGCGCGATTTAAGTGTCCGTCGTTGATACGGATTGTTGATGCGCTCCCGCATTCGGCAACCGGAAAGATTGCCAAGGGGCGACTTCGCGAGGTTTATGGCGATGAGTGACCAGCGCGTACTTGACCCCTCGTGAACGTCACGCTAGTTGGCAAGCCGGGCTGTCACTTATGTGATGAGGCTCGGGTGATCGTTGCGCAAGTGTGCGCGGAGACCGGGTCCACCTTTAATGAACTATCGGTCCTTGACGACGAGGCCCTGTTCGATGCCTACTGGGAGAAAATCCCGGTGCTCCTCATCGATGGGGCCGTCCATGATTTATGGCGGGTTGATCCAGAGCGCCTGCGCGCTGCTTTATCCCGATAATCGGACGTCACTGTCCGCTCAACTTTGTGATGTGGGGCACGAGTGCCTACCCTTAGGGCACCTCGTCGAAAGCGCCGGGGCTTCCCAGCAGGAGCATCGTGTCAATCTCCCTCGGCAAGGGTCGACCCCGTGAGATCGGCCGTGGTATTCCAGATGCCACGGTAGCCCGACTACCCGTCTATCACCGGGTGTTGGTGTCCTTAAGCGAGGCCGGGGTGCAGACAGTTTCCTCTGAGGCACTTGCGGCTAAATGCGGCGTTAGCTCAGCTAAGTTTCGCAAAGATCTTTCCTATCTCGGTTCATACGGCACTCGTGGAGTCGGTTATGACGTCTCGTACCTGACCTACCACATCAGCCGGGAATTGGGATCTGCACAACCTTGGGGTGTAGTGATCGTTGGCGTCGGCAATTTGGGCCGGGCCTTGATCTCCTATCGGGGTTTTACCTCGCGCGGCTTTGAGATCGTTGGTCTCGTAGATAGTCATCCGGATGTGGTTGGCGAAAGTTTTGCGGCCAGTGAGCGCGGAAATGTGGTGCAGCTACGAGTCCGCCCACTTGCTGACCTTGAGGTGATGGTGGCCGACACGAAAGCCCAGATCGGGGTAATTGCCACACCGGCAGATTGCGCCCAAGGGGTATGCGACCGCCTTGTTGCATCAGGTATCCGAAGCATTTTGAATTTCGCGCCGGTGGTACTCGATGTGCTACCTGGAGTTGAGGTTCGAAAAGTTGATCTCGCGGTTGAGTTACAGATTCTGGCATTCCACGAGCAACGCCGTGGCTATGACCAGGAGGCGAGTAACGCATGACTAAGCCCAAGAGCCCGGTAATACCCAATGAGCCAATCAGCACCAGCCCGGGAGAAACTGTGAATACGACCACCAAGGCCCGTAAGAAGGTGACCTTG
>SHUQ01000022.1 GCA_009694585.1 Candidatus Nanopelagicales bacterium
GTATAGCACTTGTTGTAGCAGGTGGCGCCACAAATTGGGCGCTAGGAGTCGGTCAGACTTTCTTTGTCGATCAACTCGCTGGCACCGTATTCGGTGGTGCCTCCGGTATTTTCTGGGACACCATGTTCAACTATCTAGTGGCCGGGCTACAGGGGCTGTTTATCTTCGGCGCGGTCGTTGCAGTTGCAGGCTGGTTCGCTGGTCGCTCTCGGCCCGCAAAGAATGTCCGCTCCCATGTGGTTGCTGGCCTCAACGAACTTGGCTCTAGTCTTCCGGAGAATGGTTTGAGCGCATTCCTGCGGGCGCGCGCCGATAGTGTGCGCTGGGTTATCACCGCGGTGATGGTATTCATCCTCGTCGTCGGTGATGTCATGTCACTTACCCGCATGATCTGGGTGCTCTTGTTGGCCGGCGGCTTATTCACTTTGCTACAGGTGCTAATTGCCAGCAAGCTAACTAGTGCTGCACCGGTATTAACGCGCTAGATATCGAACGTAATGGGCCGCCCACCCATCTAACTCGCCTTATTGACGTTGCTCGCGAGCGTGATTTGAGCGTTTACGACAGTTCCTATTTGGCTTTAGCCCTTGACAGGGGGCTTCCACTCATAACCTTCGACAGCCGCCTTGGCGAGGCCGCAACAGCGGCTGGAGTGCACCTAATCAAGTAATTAAGCCGCGGTGCTATCGGCGTGCGGCCCACCAAGCAAGAAGGGCCTCGATCGCCTGCTCCTCCCCAAGTGGCCCGCGATCTAGGCGCAAGTCCATTAAGAACCGATACGCCTCCCCAACGACTGGTCCAGGTGACAGGTCCAAGATGCGCATGATCGCCGCACCATCTAGGTCTGGGCGAAGGGCTGCAAGCTCTTCCTCTTGCTCCAACACGTTGATGCGGTTTTCGAGGCCGCTATAGGCCTGCTGCAACGTAGCGGCACGGCGCTTATTGCGTGTAGTTGAATCAGCACGGGTGAGTTTATGTAGTCGAATCAGTTGATCTCCGGCATCGCGCACATAACGACGCACGGCTGAATCTGTCCATTCACCGGTGCCATAACCGTGGAATCGCAAATGTAATTCTACTAAACGTGAGACTTGATCAATGGTGTCATTTGGAAATCGCATGGCCTGCATACGTTTCTTGACCATACGAGCCCCGACTATCTCGTGGTGGTGAAATGAAACCCCGCCATCCTTTTCGAACTTGCGAGTCTTGGGTTTTCCGATGTCATGTAATAGAGCCGCCAGCCTAAGCACTGGGTCGGGGCCACTCACTGGCTCGTGCAAGGTCTCTATGTCGATTGCTTGTTCAAGCACCATCATCGAGTGTTCATAGACATCCTTGTGGCGATGGTGCTCATCTTCGGTCAGGCGCAGCGCCGGTAATTCAGGCAGGATCCAATCGGCGACACCAGTTTCGACTAGTAACTCCAGACCTGAACGTGGATCAGGAGCCATGAGAGTCTTCATGAATTCTTCGCGCACACGCTCCGCTGAAACGATGGTGATGCGCTCGGCTTGTTCGTGCATAGCCTGCAGCACGTCATCACTAACCCGAAAGCCGAGTTGTGCTGCAAAACGCGCCGCACGCATGATGCGCAACGGGTCATCGTCAAATGAATCTTGCGCTTGACCAGGAGTGCGGAGCAGGTAATTCTCCAGATCAGTCGTTCCGTCAAAAAGATCAACCAACCGCATCTGCGGTAGTTGTAATGCAAAAGCATTGACGGTGAAATCGCGTCGACCTAAGTCCCCCTCGAGGGTGTCACCGAAGTCGACAACCGGCTTACGCGATGCGCGGTCATAGTGCTCGGTCCGATAGGTGGTGATTTCACATTCGTAGCCCGCAATGCGAGCTCCGACGGTGCCAAAGCGGATACCCACATCCCAGATGGCCGAGGCTAGGCCGCCCAGGATTTCGATGATGGCCGCCGGGCGAGCATCGGTGGTGAAGTCCAAATCCTGGGTCGCACCAACCCGACCAAGCAGGGCATCTCGGACCGGGCCCCCAACCAGGGCGATTTCGCAGCCAGCGGCCCTAAATCGCTCCCCGAGATCGGTCAAGAGGCTAGATATTGGGCCCAGCTGGGCCATCACCTGGAGTTCTTGTGGAGTCGACACGTATGGCAGCGTAATGAACCCGCCATCAGGTTTATCCTGCCGATATGGCTAAACCCCTTCCGAGTGTCGAAGAGATCTCCGCCGGCGGGTTGGTATTGGACCTGCAGGGCCCACTCCCGATGGCCGCACTCATTGCCAGACGCGACCGGCGTGGGCGACTTATTTGGCTACTTCCTAAGGGTCATGTCGAGCCCGGTGAGACCAACGAAAGGGCTGCCATCCGAGAGGTGGCCGAAGAAACTGGCATCACCGCCAGCATCTTGGCCCCGCTGGGCGTTATCGATTTCTGGTTCATGACCGATAGTCAGCGCATTCACAAGACCGTCCACCATTACCTGCTGCAGGCCGAAAGTGGTGAGCTCAGTGATTCAGATGTTGAAGTCACCGAAGTGGCATGGGTGCCATTGGCTGATGTGCACTCCAGGCTGCGATACCCCGGCGAGCGAAAACTCGTTACCAAAGTTTCAGATTTGCTTGGCGATACGTGCGATACCTGACAGCTACCAAATCCTTACGCCTTGTCTCCGCGTTTTTGATCAGCATCGCTGCGCTGGTCGGCAATGCGCCAATTAGTCAAGCGCTGCCCGCAGACTCCGAAATTGAAATAGTCCTGGACCAATTCACGCCAGTGGTACCAAAGGCAAAGGGGATACTTCGTATAAGTGGACGCGTGCTTAATATCTCCGGTCGCCCAATGGAGAGTGTTTTCGTGCAATTGCGAGTTGCCGATTCACCATTAACGGATCGAAGTGCCTTGACCTTGGTCAACGATGCCGACCTAATATCTGATGTAGATGATGGATCAAGCAGTATCGATGCAACACGCACTTTGATCGCCCCGGTACTGGCTCCGAACCAGCAGGAGGTTTTCACTATTTCAATTGCACTCGCGGATCTGGGATTGACTGACGCCGGCACCTACCTAATTGCCGTCGAGGCACTCGGCGCAATACCTGGTGTTGACGAATTTGAGGACCGCAAGGGCATTCAGCGAACATTCTTGCCGTGGTTCCCACCCGGGCCAGGTGTCGCGCCGACCAGCATCACCTGGTTATGGCCGCTGGTGGACTGGCCCGCCCGCAACGCAAGTGGGGTGCTGCTAAATGATGAAACTCCGATGTCTATGTCACCCGGTGGTCGCCTAGATTCGCTCGTACGCATCGGTGCCGATTCCCCCGGCCGCGTTTCTTGGTTTGCCGACCCGGATCTATTACAGGCCGCGTCTACAATGTCGCAGGGATATTTGGTGCAGCAACACGGAAACTCGGTGGTGGGTGACCAATCAGATGAGGTATCTACTTGGTTAGCCTCCGTGCGATCAGCCTTAGATGAGTCGGCGGCTTTCTCCGGTGTTGAGTCACAGTTGCGGGTGCTGCCCTATGCCGATATCGACGCCACAGCTGTACACAGGACAGACCTTGCCACCGGATTGATCAGAGCCGTTACCCAAGCGCCGATTATTTCGCGCGCCTCAATCGGTGCTCCGGTCGCCGGAATCACTTACTGGGCACCAGGTGGGCGCATCGATGATCTAACTGCTGAACTCCTTGTGTCATCTGGAGTTACATCCGTTGTACTGTCAACTCGCGCTGTTAACACTGCCAGCAATTCGTCCGCGACAGCAACCATTAGTACTCCATCCGGCGCACTAACCGCACTCCTAATTGATCCGCTACTCGCGAATCTACTAACGACACCCAAGAGCAGCGCCGATGACGTAATTCTTGCCCGTCAACAGTTCTTAGCAGAGACTGCACTCTTAGCTACTTCAACCAACGGGCTAGCCCACGTAATAGCCGCACCACTCGATGCGCGTTGGTCCCCAGATCCAAATTTAATGTCGGACTTACTAACCGCCACTGCTACTGCTCCTTGGCTATCGGCTAGGTCACTTGATGAGCTGCTAGCCAGCCCGCCCGTGTTGGCTCAGGGTTTGAATTACGGGCAGATTGCGAAGAAGAATGAGCTGCCCACCGCTTACTTGCAGCAAGTGATGAAAGCTCAGGCGCGACTGCAGCAATTCGTTGCGATCCTTGATGATCCGGCAGCCATCTCCGTCGGCTTCTCGCAGGCGATTACGCGTACTTTGTCAGCGGCATGGCGAAGCCAGCCACTCACCGGGAAGGATTTGCTGAAACAAATTAATACCGAACTTGCTAAGCAGATGGACCAAGTACACACACTCTCCACAGGCACTATTACTTTCTCCGGGGATGCTGGCCGGGTGCCGATTACCTTGGCTAATGATTTGGATCAGAGCGTGACGGTAAGTATGCAATTGGTTGGGGTGCCCGCGGCTCGGCTCGAATCACCAGCGGTGACCAACATTGTCATCGAGGCCGGCCACAAGGTGAGCGTCGAGGTTGAAGCCCGAGTAATTGGGGGTGATCCGCTGCCCGTCAACATTGAGATCTTGACTCCAGAAGGTGAAAAGTACGGCGTCCCAAGCAGTATCACCTTGACATCAACCGCTTACTCAAGAGCGGCCGGTTGGGTCGTTGGCGCTGCGTTCTTGGCCATTCTTATTTTCGTTGTCTTTGGTGTGACACGACGCATCTGGAAAGCCCAACGGTCCCAACGCGCGGGTAAACCATCTGACACGGTGTCCTCGTGACAGAAAATGCGAACGGCAGTGCGCTGGTGCGTTCCAGTGCTGTCATGGCATCTGGCACCATCATTTCACGTATTACTGGGGTACTTCGTGATGTCGCAGCAGCTGCGGCCCTGGGCTTTTATTTAGTATCGGACGCGTTCTCCTTGGGCAACAGCCTGCCCACGATCGTCTACATCCTGATCATCGGCGGTGCACTCAACGCGGTATTCGTCCCGCAACTTGTGCGCCGCATGAGTGAGGATGACGATCAAGGCAAGGCTTACGCAGACCGGTTAATCACGCTCATCGTTAGCGCTCTGCTGCTGCTATCAATAATTGCAGTTCTTGCGGCACCGCTGATTGTCGATCTTTATACCCCGTCTGATTATCCAGCTCAAGAATTTGACCTAGCGGTTGCCTTTGCACGACTTTGCTTACCCCAGGTGCTCTTCTACGGTATCTATTCAATTCTCGGTCAGGTATTGAATGCGCGCGGACGTTTCGGAGCGCCGATGTTCGCGCCGATCGCAAACAATGTGATCGCAATTACCACCTTCTTATTGTTCATAGCTGTGGCAGGTACCTCAGCGGCCGCCGATGGGGTTCTGACTACGCAGCAGATCCTCATCCTTGGCATTGGCACCACCCTTGGTGTTATCTCCCAAGCCGTTATTTTGTTTCCATTCTTGCGTCGCGCAGGTTTCCACTGGAAGCCCCGTTTTGACTGGAAGGGCGCCGGCCTGGGCAAGGCCGGTGGTTTGGCGATGTGGACCATTGGCCTAGTACTCGTTAATCAGGCCACGTATGTAGTGATCACCAGGCTTGCTACCCAAGCCAACGTTGACGCCGCTGCGGCTGGCACGGTGGCAGCCGGTCTAACCACGTACCAAAAGGCTCATTTAGTTTTCATGTTGCCCCATAGCGTCATCACGATTTCTATCGTGACAGCAATGCTGCCGGCTTTAAGTCGCCTCGCGCACGCTGGCGATTTGCGACGGGTTGGTAGCGATATCGGTACCACCATGCGCACAGTTGCAGCTTTGATCGTGCCAATCGCAGCGGTGCTTTTTGTTACTGGGTCTGACCTTGCGGTACTGCTCTTCGGCTACGGCGCTGCGACACCTGAGCAGGCTTCCCTGATGGGTGAGATTGTTTCCATCTTCACGATTGGGCTCCTACCGTTCACTCTCTTTTATGTGCTCCTGCGCGGTTACTACGCAATGGAAGACACTCGCACCCCCTTCTACATCACCGTTGGTCTGAGCGCGTTTTGGCTGGTGACTGTCTTACCGTTGTTTAGAATCGCACCGGCCGGTGGCGCGCAAGTCGCCATGATCGCTTTGACTTATTCACTTTCCTATTGGGTAGGACTCACTTTGGCTTGGGTGCTGCTAGCGCGACGAGTGGGGGGCCTTGACTCAGGTCGAATCATTAGAAGTTTGCTGCGTATTGGTATCGCAGGGCTGGTAGCCCTCGGCATCATGCTCGGCGCCCACGCCATCCTCGGGCGCGTCTTCGTCGAGCAACTACCTGGTGACAAGTTAGCTGTGCTACTTATTTTAATTGTCGTTAGTGCTTTGGGTGCTTCGTCATATTGGGCGGTGGCTTGGGCACTTCGCGTTAAAGAGGTTTCCGATGTCACCAACTTACTGCGTCGTAAGGTGAGTCGATCATGACGAGCCCCGAGCGCATTGGTCGATACCTACTACTTGCAGATCTAGATCCTGAGCACCGTGACCCAGCCGTGCAATTCTTTCGCGGCCATGACGAGGTTTTAGACCGCGAAGTCTCTTTGCGAATTCTTGACGACGATGACCCACGGGCACCCGCGTTTCTCGGCGCCGCACGGGCTGCTGCACTTGTTGAAGATCGCCGACTGTTGCGCATACTTGATGTGCTGACACTGGCTGAAACTGCAACTGAGCCAGCGCAGGTAGTTGTAGTGAGTGAATGGGCCACCGGGCGCGACCTTGGTGAACTTTTACAAACCCGCGGCGACCAACCAATTCCTGTGGATGACGCCGTCAATATCGTGGCCGAAGTTGCCCGCGCAGTGGCTGCCGGGCTCAGCACCAATGTCAACCACGGCCGGCTTAGACCAACAAGTGTCATCGTCACAGACGCGGGCGAAGTAAGGGTCCGGGGTCTGGCGGTTGATGCGAGTCTGTGGGGGCCCCTTGATCCGGCCGAAACCAAGACCCAGAGCGATGTGGACAGTTTAGGCTGCCTGCTTTATCTACTGGTAACCGGTCTCTGGGCGGGGCCACCAGTTGCTGGTCTGGCCGGGGCCCCCATGTCTGGGGTCACCGTTTTGCCGCCATCAAGGGTGCGCGCCGATGTGCCACGCGCGATAGATGATGCTGTTGCGCGATCGGTAAGTAAGGCGGCTCGACTCCGGGGAGTAACCAATATCGCCGACGCTTCCGCCTTCACGGCGATGCTCGGGCTTACCCGCGACCACCTGGCACCAGTTTCACATGGTGCCAATCACCGAGGTGAGCCCAACAGTAAATCTCGGGGCACCCTAAGTGTGCTCGCGCGCAGTGCCGGAGTGATCATTGCTTTCGCGGTGGTTATTGGTTTTGGCTTTTGGGGTTGGCAATTGGTTACCGGTGGCTCGGTGCTCACCGCCAACTCAACTGAAGTCGCATATGAGGATCTACTAACAGCATCGGCACCTTCGTTACCTTCAGCTAGCGTCGACGTAAGTTCGGGGTTCTTGCCAATCGTCAAGGTCCGGAGTTTTGATCCTTACGGAGACGACAACAAAGATGGCAACGCCGACGGCAAGAAAGGTCGTGAGAACAACAAAGAGGCCGCACTTGTTGCTGATCTAGATGTCACCACGGCTTGGGAATCGGAGAACTACAAAACCGCTGACGCTGACGGCAAAGGCGGGGTGGGCCTAATCATGAACATGGGCGAACCGCATGCGGTGAGCTCGGCCTCGTTGACATTTGAAGGGGTTGGGGCCGCTACCGAGGTGCGAATTGCTGATGAAATATTGCCTGACCCAAAGATGTGGAGCCTGCTCGCCGCAGCTCCCGCCGGCGATCGGCAAATTGACTTACGCGGGCCGCGCGCCATCACCGGCAAATACGTTTTACTCTGGTTTCCGCAGTTACCGCAAAGCGTTGACGAGCCAGGCACCTACCGGGTGGGGCTCACTAAGGTCACCTTGAACTAAATGCTTACCCCATACCTCTAGGCTCATGCAGCATGGACACCGATGTGATGGTCTCCCACGCAAGTGGTGGGGATCGCACCGACGCCCAGCTGCTCGCTGCGCACGTCGCCGGTGACCCAGACGCTTTCGGTTTCCTTGTCTATCGGCACCGAGATCGCCTCTGGTCGGTGGCCTTGCGAACCACCATTGACCCAGAGGAAGCCTCCGACGCATTGCAGGATGCTTTCTTGTCGGCCTTTCGGCGGGCCGATCAGTTCCGGGGCGACGCGGCGGTAACCACGTGGCTCCATCGCATTGTCGTTAATGCTTGCCTGGATCGGTTACGTCGGCGTTCCAGCCGGCCCGCGGCCTCGCTCCCTGATAATTTAGGCCAGACCTTGGCCGACCCCGGTGACCAAATGAGCCAGCGTGAGACCCAATTGGTCATTGCCGCGGCCCTGGCAAACCTGCCCCCGGATCAACGGGCGGCCATTGTCTTGGTGGACGTTGAGGGCCAATCAATCCAAGAGGCAGCCGAGCTTTTAGGTTGCCCGACCGGTACCGTGAAGAGTCGATGTTCCAGAGGTCGGGCCCGGCTCGCCGAAGAGCTTGCGTTCCTGCGGAACCACAAGGAGCCCGACACCGTCATACCGAAAGATAACAACTCGAAGGGGGGTGCATCACATGGCTGACGACGACCAAGGGACCGCCGATTCATTTGATGGCTCCTTTGATGCGCCACTTGCAGAGTTGGCTTTCCTAGGCCAAGGCCAAGAAGGATCAGAGCAGGATTTATCAGACCAAGTGATGCCAGAGGAGGTCTGGCAACGGCTCTCGGCCGCCATCGCAGCCGAGCCATCGTTGGTCGCCAGCGGGCCGTTAGCGACAGTAATTGCAATGTCACCGCGGCGGCGTAACCGCTGGGTAACTGGCCTGGTGGCGGCTTCGGTGGCCGCCCTCGCCCTCGGAGTGGTCGTACAGACCGTGCGAACCCCCAGCCCCGATGTAGTCGTGGCCGATGCGGCTTTGGAGGGTGCCCCCGCTGTGACCCAAGCTGATGCGGCCCAACTCAAGACGACAACCGGGGTTTCCGGCGAGACCATGCCTGCTCGTGCGGTGATAGCCAGCGGCGCCAACTACACGCGCACCACCATGAAGGATCAAATCACTAATCTCTTTGACCGCGTCGGGGTGGCAGACGCACGAGCCATGGACAGCATTGTCCAAGAAACCCCCGAAAATTTGGTCGAGGGCGATACCGGGTTCACTGCCCAGGTTGAAACCATCAGGGCGTGCATCGCGGCTCTGATCGCACCCGGTGACCTTGGCGTCGTCGTGATCGACCGGGCCAAGTTCGAGCAGCAAGAGGTCGCTTTGATTTTGGACTTAACCCCGGCCAAAACCATGAAAGCTTGGGTGGTCGGGCTCGATTGCGGCCAAGGCGGCCCCTCAATCCTGCTGCCCATCGAATTGGAATTCGCGGAACAACAAGCCCCCTAAGATCGTTACCGTTAAGTGTCGCCGGTTTTAGGGACACCGATCTTAAGTGCTACTGCTTTCGTGAAGGGTTAATTGTGAGTGAGCTCGGTGAAGTCATCATCATTGGTTCGGGCCCGGCCGGTTATACGGCGGCGGTTTATGCGGCTCGAGCACAACTAAAGCCGCTGGTGTTCGAGGGTGCAGTTACCGCAGGTGGCGCACTCATGAACACCACCGAGGTTGAGAACTTCCCGGGTTTCGCCGAAGGCATCATGGGCCCGACGTTGATGGAGAATATGCGGGCGCAGGCCGAGCGATTTGGTGCTGAGGTGATCACCGACGATGTCACAGCTGTTGATCTGACCGGTGACATCAAGTCTGTTACCGACGGCTCCGGCCGCACCTTCAACGCTAAGTCGGTGATTTTGGCAATGGGTTCTGGTTATCGTGAACTCGGTTTGCCAAATGAGAAGCGGCTTTCCGGCCATGGGGTTTCGTGGTGCGCCACTTGTGACGGGTTCTTCTTCCGCGATCAAGACATAGCTGTTGTTGGTGGCGGTGACTCCGCCCTCGAAGAAGCCACCTTCTTGACTCGATTTGCCAAGACCGTCACTCTTATCCATCGCCGTGACGGTTTGCGCGCTAGCAAGATCATGCAAGAGCGTGCATTAAGTAATCCGAAAATGCGCTTCGCCTGGAACAGTGCCGTCGAAGATATACTAGGGGACGCCAAAGTTTCTGGATTGGTGCTGCGCGACACCGTCACCGGGGCCACCAGTAAGATTCCGGTAACCGGCTTGTTCATCGCAATCGGTCACGATCCACGCTCAGAACTACTTCCTAGTCAAGTTGACTTGGACGACGCTGGATATGTCATTGTCGATGTACCATCAACCCGCACCTCCGCCCCAGGGGTTTTTGCCTGCGGAGACCTCGTAGATCACACCTACCGCCAAGCCATTACGGCCGCCGGCACTGGTTGCGCAGCGGCGCTGGACGCCGAGCGTTATCTAGCGGCAGCCGAGTAGGCTGCACCTCAACAACAAGGGAGAGTAATAATGGGCGCGACCATCAAAGTCTCGGATGCAAGTTTCACCGCCGATGTCCTGCAAAGTGATAAGCCGGTCATCGTTGACTTTTGGGCCGAGTGGTGTGGCCCGTGCCGCATGGTTGCACCGATTCTGGAGGAGATCGCCAGTGAGAACGAAACTATCGTCATCGCAAAGTTAAACGTTGACGAAAACCCACAAACGTCAGCGTCCTATGGGATCACTTCAATCCCAACCCTAAATGTCTACCAGGGTGGCGAGGTTGTTAAGTCAATTATCGGAGCCAAGCCCAAAGCGGCACTACTCGCTGAGCTCGCACCGTATCTGTAGTGGTCATCCGTCACGGTGATACCGGGGCGGCCGTCGCGGAGGTGCGCGCACGGCTCGCGCATCTGGGTCTACTTCCCGATTCCACGATAGTAAATTCACCAACGGTAAATGCCGGCATGGTCGATGTATTCGACGATGCCCTTGACCGCGCCGTGCGTACTTTTCAGCAGGAACGTGGTCTAACTGTTGACGGGATAGTTGGCCCGCAGACATTTCGTCGCCTCGATGAAGCGCGTTGGCAACTTGGTGATCGTGTACTGCGTTATACGCCAGGGCATTTGGTTACGGGTGATGATGTTGCCGAGTTGCAGCGTCGACTAAATGAACTTGGTTTCGACAGTGGTCGCGCTGATGGGTTCTTCGGCGTGAACACTGATCTGGCCTTGCGTGAGTTTCAACGCGATGTCGGGGTGGATGCCGACGGTATTTGCGGTCCTGGGTCATTTAAGGCTTTCGATCGACTGATGCGAACCATTAGCGGGGGCAATGCCGCGCAGTTGCGCGACCACGTCAGTTTGGCTTCGCTGCAGACCGGGATTTCCGGCAAAGTAGTGCTTATTGATCCAGGTAGTGATCTCGGAGTCGACATTTGCCAAGCGGTTGCGGTGCGCGTTGAAGGTCGACTCGCTGCGCTTGGTACTCAAGTCTTGCTCACCCATCTCGCGCAGCCAAGTGGTGTTTTAGATGAGGCTGAACGTGCTAATTTCGCCAATCGCACCGGCGCTGATCTGGTGGTCTCAATTCATGTGACGCAAATCGTGAGCCCAACACCATCCGGCGCAGCCACCTTCTACTTCGGAGCACCAGATGGTGGCGCACACTCAGCAAATGGTCGTGCGTTGGCTGAACTTATTCAAAACGAACTTTGTGGGCGTACGTCCGCCCTTGACTGTCGCACCCATCCGCGCACCTGGGATCTTCTTCGGCTGACCCGAGTACCTGCGGTTCGAGTTGAGCTCGGCTACCTATCAAATCCGGTCGATGCGGCCCGCCTCTGTGATGTGCGAATGCAAGATGCTTCAGCGGAGGCCATCGCCACCGGGATCAAGCGGTTTTGTGCCCCGGGTTAGCCCCCGGCAGCTAGGTAGGCGAAACCGGGTGCGGCCAAACCAGCCGGGCGATGAAGCCGCCCAGCACCCCAACTCCCAATAGGAGTAGTGCCCAGCCAAGGATCCGCATCACGTGGCCTATCGTAAGGCACTATGACCGGTTCTCGCCTTGATTCTTGGGTTGACTCCTATGCGGAGCGCACCAACGGCATGGCTGCCTCTGAGATCCGGGCACTTTTCTCGGTCGCTTCCCGCCCCGAGGTGGTTTCGTTGGCCGGTGGGATGCCATTTGTGCAGGCCCTGCCCTTGGATCAAATTGCCGAGACGGTACGAACCCTGCTCCTGGAGCGGGGTGCCCAAGCCCTGCAGTATGGCTCGGGTCAAGGCGACGTAGTGCTGCGCGAGCAGATTTTAGATGTGATGCGCGATGTCGGAGTCATCGCGCACCCCGATGACATCGTCGTGACCACCGGGTCGCAAATGGCCCTGGATTTAGTTACCCGCGTCTTCTGCGATCCAGGTGACGTTGTTCTTGTTGAAGCGCCGTCATATGTCGGAGCACTCGGGGTTTTCCGGGCTTACCAATGTGATGTTGAGCATGTGGCGATGGACGATGAAGGCTTGGTGCCGGAGGCTTTAACCGAAGCCATTGTTCGGGTGCGGGCCTCCGGTCGGCGCATTAAAATGATCTACACCATTCCCTCATTCCATAATCCAGCTGGCGTATCACAAGGCGCCCAGCGTCGACTTGAAATTTTGGCCGTCGCTCAGCAGGCGGGGATCTTGGTACTAGAAGACGACCCATACTGCTTACTCGGATTTGATGGCGAGGTACCGCGTGCGATACGCGCTGACGACGCAGATGGGGTTATCTACCTCGGTTCATTCTCAAAGACAATCGCCTCTGGCCTTCGCGTTGGTTGGGCCGTTGCCCCGCACGGGGTGCGCGAGAAGTTGGTGCTGGCTGCAGAATCCGCTGTGCTTTGCCCATCGAACTTTGCGCAACTAACTGTCTCTGAATATCTGGCAACCCAGCCTTGGCGAGAACAAATCAAGGTGTTTCGTGAGCTTTATCGTGAGCGCCGCGATGCACTCCTTGAGTCCTTGCAAGCCATGATGCCCGAAAACACCACCTGGACTATTCCCGCCGGCGGTTTCTATTCTTGGCTGACATTGCCAAATGGCTTGGACGCAACCGCCATGCTGCCGAGGGCCATCGCAGCACTTGTTGCCTACGTTCCGGGCACTGGCTTTTATGTTGATGGGCAAGGCCGACAGAACATGCGGCTTTCCTACTGCTACCCAGAACCTGATCGGATTCGCGAAGGTGTGCGCAGGCTGGCCGCCGTCGTTGAAGGTGAGCTCGAGTTGGCCAACACTTTCGGCACCACTAGCACGCTGCATACCGACCTAGGCTCCGCCATGCCAGCACCGGATCTGCGGTAAAGGGCATGCAGGTTGTAGTTCTCGCAGGTGGTCTTTCACCAGAACGCGATGTCTCACTGCGTTCAGGTCGCCGAGTCGCCAAAGCCCTGCGGGCAGCTACTAACTTTGAGGTTATCGAATCCGATGTTGATGCAACATTGCTCGCCACGCTGCGCGCGCAAGCCCCAGATTGTGTAATTCCTGTGCTGCACGGTGCTGCCGGTGAGGATGGTGCCCTGCGAGATGTGTTGCAGTCATTAAGAATCCCATTCGTTGGATCGGGTGCTGCGGCCTGCCGGCTCGCTTTTGATAAGCCGGTGGCAAAGACACTGCTAACTGATGCTGGGGTGAACACCCCGGCCGCGGTTGCGTTGCCGCATTCAACATTTCGTGAGCTTGGTGCCAGTGAGGTGCTCGGGGCCGTGCTCAACACCATTGGCCTGCCATTGATCGTCAAGCCAACAAAGGGTGGCTCAGCACTTGGTGCTGCCTTAGTTCATGAGGCAGCGCAATTCCCCGCTGCGATGGTCGGCTCATTCGCCTATAGCGATGTCGCACTGATGGAAAGTTGGGTCCAAGGAGTTGAGGTCGCCGTTTCGGTGCTCGATACCCCGGCCGGGCCGCAAACCTTACCTATCGCCGAGATTGTTCCGATGAGTGAGATCTACGACTACAGCGCCCGTTATACCGCTGGTACTACTGAGTTTTTCGTACCGGCCAGACTTACTCCTGACATCGCCCAGCGTTGTGCTGACATCGCACTTACTGCGCATCGCGTCCTTGGATTACGTGACTGGTCGCGCACTGATCTCATCGTTGATGCAGCTGGCACCCCTTGGTTCCTTGAAGTCAATGTCGCCCCCGGCATGACCGAGACTTCATTGTTCCCGCAGTCCCTCGCTGCCGCTCAACTATTACTGGGTGAGATCACGGCTCAACTCGTTCACGCAGCTATTAGCCGCGGCTAACCCACCGCGGAGCAGAAAGAGTTAGTTGACGTGTATCGATCCGTATCTGACCAAGACATAGTCAACGCACAATTCCCGATCGAACACGTCTACGAATTGGTGCTGTAAGGGTTCCTGCTCCATGGGCTCGGCCAATCCGAGATCGCAAGGAATCGGCCACCCGCGGCCATCTGGGATCAGCGACGATCAATCAGATCAGCGACCCGGCGCAAGTCATCACCATCAGCGCACTCAATAACAATCTTGCCCCGAGCAGCGTTCTTCATAAAACCATCAAGTTGCACCCTGGTATCAAGTTGATCAGCTATTCGCTGCTGCACGTCATTTACTAAGTCCACCATTGCGGTTTCACGGTTCTTAGGTTTACGTGTTCGTTTCGTGCGTTCTCGGCCATCGCCGGCGCCGACAAGAATTAGTTCTTCAACTGAGCGCACACTTAAACCTTCGGCCACGATGCGCTTTGCCATTTCTTCCATTGACTGCTCATCTTCAAGTGATAACAAAGCGCGGGCATGTCCTGCGCTAAGCACACCGGCCGCAACTCTGCGCTGCACATCAGGCGGTAACTTCAATAACCGCAACGTATTTGAGACTTGCGGTCGGGAGCGACCAATACGTTTAGCTAACTCTTCTTGGGTGCAACCGAAGTCAGCAAGCATCTGTGAGTAAGCCGCAGCTTCTTCCAAAGCATTTAGATCCGCACGGTGTAAGTTCTCTAAAAGTGCATCGCGGAGTAATGCATCGTCTTCGGTATCGCGGATGATGGCGGGGATCACAGTTAGGCCAGCTTCACGACAGGCACGCAAGCGCCGTTCACCGGCAACTAGTTCAAAGCCGCTACCTGCCCGGCGCACAACTACCGGTTGGAGTAGTCCGATCTCTTTAATTGAGTAAACAAGTTCAGCCAATGCCTCTTCTTCGAACACCGCGCGCGGTTGTCGAGGGTTCGAGACGATTGAGTCCAGCGGGAGTTCGGCATATACCGCCGCCGGGCCGGTGGGCGCGGCTGCGCTGGATGTTCGTGCTGGGGTGGTCTCAGGGGTAACTCGGGGGGTGGTATCAGTTGGGATGAGGGCGCCCAGCCCTCTACCGAGGCCACGCTTAACTGGGTTACTCATCGGTAATACCTACCCAAATTATGGTGGACAATTTGCTGCTATTAGTCCTTTTAGTCATATTTTGTACCTTTATTCCTGTGGATAACTTTGTGGATATTACTTGATAGCCGCGAACTCTAGAGCGGCTTCTCGGTAACACAGGGCCCCCGCTGAAGATGGGTCGTAGGTGAGGACGGTTTGGGAGTAGGACGGTGCCTCGGAAAGTCGAACCGACCTCGGGATGACAGTTGAAAGCACCCTGGTGCCAAAGTGATTGCGCACCTCATCGGCCACCTGGGAGGCCAACCGGGTGCGGCCGTCATACATCGTCAACAAAATGGCACTAACTTCAAGATCGGGATTCAAACTCGCCCGGACCATCTCGATGGTGCGCAACAATTGGGATAGACCCTCTAGGGCGTAGTACTCGCATTGGATTGGAAGCAGCACCTCTTGGGCGGCAACCAACCCATTAAGGGTTAGTAGGCCAAGGGAGGGTGGGCAGTCAATGAGGATGAAATCCAACTCCTTGCCCCCGGCCAGCCCGGTCCCAAGGTAGGTACTGACAGCTCGGGTTAGGGCAAATTCTCGGGAGTCAGCACTAACCAGTTCGATTTCAGCCCCGGCTAGATCAACGGTAGCTGGCACCCCGAAAAGCCCCGGTATATCAGGGCAGGGCGCAATCGTGGCGGCTAAGTCAGCCTCCCCGCTTAGCACCTCATAGATGCTCAGCACGCCTTCAGTGTGGGCAATACCCAAGGCGGTGGAGGCGTTGCCTTGCGGGTCTAAGTCAATTACCAACACCTGATAGCCCGCTTGGGCTAGGGCCGCCGCCATATTCACGGTGGAGGTGGTCTTACCCACGCCGCCCTTTTGGTTGGCGACAGTGATGATCCGGGTCACTGCGGCCAGCCAAGTCCACTGGGTTTGGGGGTGGTTTCACGTGAAACATCTTCAGCACTCGGGGATTCGGGCCAACCCAAACCAGCCTCTAGGTAACCGACCTTTTCGGTTTTTGGGGATTGGGGGGGCATGGACGTCATTGTGCCGCACCTCGAGTAGCCAGCACCACGGTGGTCACCGGCTCCACCACCCCCTGCCCACACACGCCAATTCGAAGATCCTTTATCCCCAAGGATGCAGCTACCGGGGCGGCTTCCGCCAACTCAGTGGCAACGGAACTGCCTTTAAGTGCCACTAGGGCTCCACCTGTGCGCAGCAGCGGCACTGTCCAACCTAGGAGCTTGACCAGCGGTGCCACCGCCCGGGCGGTCACTACATCCACCCCGGCCCAACCCCCCTGCTTGGCTAGATCCTCAGCCCGAACCCGAGTCACTTTGACCTGCTCTCCGAGCCCCAACTCCGCAACCACTGTGGTCAAGAAATTGGCCCGGCGTAGCAGTGGCTCAATTAGCACTAGTTTTAGGTCTGTTCTGGCAAGGGCCCACACCAAACCAGGTAGCCCCGCGCCAGACCCAACATCAGCTACTAAAGCCCCGGTTGGGATTAAGCCCTCGGCGGGGTCAGCCACCACCGCACAGTTCAATAGGTGGCGCGACCAAATCCGAGGTAATTCCCTGGGCCCGATCAACCCCTGCTCAACCCCAGCGGTAGCCAAGATCTCTGCGAATGCCACTAGCCCCGGGTAAGCCGGCCGGAGCCAATCGGGGAGAGAGTCGGCAGGTGGATGTTCCACGTGAAACGTCGGTTAACTGGTCCGAATGACTACATAGCGCTTGGGGTCTTCGCCTTCAGATTCGCTGTTAAGCCCGGCATCGGCGACCGCGTCATGCACGACTTTACGCTCAAATGCGGTCATCGGAGCCATCTTCACTGCTTCACCGGTGCTGCGGGCTTCCTCGATCGCCACCTTGGCTTCCACCACCAAGGCCGCCCGACGAGCCGCCCGGTGCCCACCGATATCGAGCATCAACCTTGAGCGTTCGCCGGTCTCCCGGGCCGCTGCCAACCTTGTTAACTCCTGCAGGGCATCTAGTACTTCGCCATCATCACCAACAAGCAGGTGAAGATCCCCGGCCTTAACTTCAACCACCGAGACCATCGCCCGGTTGCCCTCTACATCAATATCAATGTCACCATCAAGGTCGGTGATATCAAGGAGAGCCTCTAGGTAATCCGCCGCCGCATCCCCTTCGCTCTCCAATAGGCGCTGGCCCGATAGTTTGCCCTCGCCCTCTTCGGGGGTGGACTCGCTGTCGTTATCAATAACGGCTGCAACTTCAGCTAAAACGGTCTCGGTGTTATCGCTCATAGTCATCTCCTACTGCTTACCCTTGCGCTTACTGCGCGAAGCCTTTTTAGGTTGGACCCGCGGGGTGGTATTTTCCGACGCTGCGTCGGGATCTGGGATAGACTCGATGGCTGGGGCGTTGCCTTTGGCTTTGGCCGCCTTGCGGGCCTCCAACGCCTCAAAGGCCGGTGTTCCAGGTTGTGGGCTATTACGAATCACGTAGAACTGCTGCCCCATCGACCAAAGGTTGGTGGTGAACCAGTAGATGAGCACGCCGATCGGGAAGTTGATACCACCGATCGCAAACATCAACGGGAACAAATACAGCATGATCTTCTGCTGCTTGACCATCGGATTATCCGGAGCGCTGTTCTTCACAATCAATTGCCGCTGCGTCAAGAAAGTTGTTGCTGTCATCAAAATAATGAGGATGAAAGCAACTACGCGCGTGTTGATCGGCATGAACCCGTCGGCCGCAACTTCATCAGCACCCATGAAGGTGCCATACAGCGGCACACCAAAGATTGAGGCCGCACGCGCCTGCTCCAACAGATCTGCGTACTGCGGCCACGTGAAGACACCCTCGGGCACGCGCATCGCGATACCCTGCAAAACACTAAATAGTGCAAAGAAAATCGGCGCTTGTAGCAGAATCGGCAAGCATGAAGCTAACGGGTTGGTGCCCGTCTCTTTATAGAGTTTCATCATCTCTTGTGATTGCTTTTCGCGATCCCCCGCGTACTTCTTTTGAATCTCTTTCATCTGCGGTTGAATGATCTGCAGGTTTCGCTGTGATTTGATCTGCTTCACGAACAAGGGAATCAACGCAATACGAATAACGATAACTAGACCGACGATTGATAACGCCCAGGTCCAGCCACTTGACGGGTCCATGACAATACTAAGTAGTTGATGGAACTGCACCAAGATCCAACTGACACCGGTGCGTAACCAATCAAGAATGAACATGGGCTGTGTTCACGTCCTTACGTTTGCGTTCGCGGAACCGGTGGACCGGCTGCAACATCGGGTGGTTGCGGGGTTGAACGCAGGCGACCATCAGGAAGTATCTCTGGTCGCCATTTACCTGCTGACGGTACCGGGTCCAAGCCGCCATTGTTAAAGGGATTGCATCTAAGTAGCCGCCAGCAAGCCAACCCGGTGCCCTTGAGTGATCCATGAGTACGAATCACCCCGAAGCTATAAGAGGAACAACTTGGGTGGAACCGGCAACTTGACGGCAAAATCGGCGAGATGGCCAGTTGGTAGGCCCGGATCAGTGCCAATTCCAGCCATTTGCCGGGCCAGCCAATCGAGTGATCCCAGAACCAGAGCAAACTCCGGCCTAGGCCCTGGCTCCACTCGATGAACCCACTCACTTAGTGGCGGCTTTGGCTAGCGCGGCCCGCACGACGGATCGCAACTCACTTTGTAGTTGCGACGCCGGCGCCTGGGCTGCCCGCGGCAGGGCCCGGATAACGAGCTTGGACCCCGCGGGCAGGTCGGGTAACAGCACCTGACAGCCAGCCCTTAGTTGTCGGGTGACCCGGTGCCGCACCACTGAACCACCAACAGCAGAACTGACGGTGAACCCCACCTTCGCGGGGCCGGTGGCCCCCGCCGGTAGGTAGTAGTGGGCCACCAATAGTGACTGGGCAGCCCTCGACCCATTTCGGGTGGTCCTAGTGAACTCGGCTGATTGGCGCAACCGGTGGGAGGCAGTCAACATGACTGGCCGGAACTTAGGTCAGGCGGACAGCCGCGTACGGCCCTTGGCCCGGCGAGCCGCCAAGATGCCCCGGCCCGCGCGGGTGCGCATCCGAAGGCGAAACCCATGCGTCTTAGCCCGACGCCGGGTGTTCGGCTGGAAAGTGCGCTTCATGAAAGACTCCTGGTGACTGGGCAGCGTGCCTGCTGAGCGTACGGACCTACCCATCCATACGTCAAACCGGGGTCAATTTCCCGACCCTAACCGGTGGGTACCGGCTCCACACAACCCCTCGGTCAACAGATTTTGGTCCAGGTGTTGCGCTGGGGGCGGTTATTGGCTACGTTAGGGACTTCGTGGTAGGAAAAACATCCACATCTGTGGATAAACATGTGGACAATTTGCTGATAACGGATTGGGAACACTATGGCGCAGTCGGTTGAAACCACCACCTCAGACCTTACTAAGATCTGGGCGCAGACGCTGGCATCACTGGCAGACGGGGTTTTAACACCGCAGCAGAGCGCATTTGTAGCACTAACTAGACCCTTGGGCCTAGTTGAAGATACCGCGCTAATCGCCGCGCCCAATGAATTCACTAAAGACGTTCTTGAAACGCGTTTGAAGCCAATGGTTGTGCGGGCGCTCTCAGAGACTTTGGGCCGTGAAGTCCGTCTTGCCGTCACCGTCGACCCAACTATCGCACCCGATTTTGATGACCTTGTCACCGATGAAGTTGCCGACGCCACCTATGCCGACGCACTTGATGTGCTCCCTGAGATATCCCAGCGCCAAGACGAGCGCCCGGGCACTGGATCACCAGGGACGCGCGCTGAAGACGCCCGACTAAACTCTAAATACACTTTTGACACCTTTGTTATTGGGTCGAGTAACCGGTTCGCACACGCCGCCGCTGTCGCGGTTGCCGAGCAA
Source organism: Candidatus Nanopelagicales bacterium (assembly GCA_009694585.1). Taxonomy (GTDB): domain Bacteria; phylum Actinomycetota; class Actinomycetes; order S36-B12; family S36-B12. The sequence goes on from SHUQ01000022.1 coordinate 20,166, forward strand.
CCAGCTCGCGCTTATAACCCTTTGTTTATCTATGGTGGCTCAGGTTTGGGCAAAACACATCTACTCCATTCCATCGGCCACTACACCCGCACTCTTTATAAAGGTACCCGGGTGCGGTATGTGAGCTCCGAGGAATTCACCAATGAATTTATTAACAGTATTCGTGACGATAAGGCCGCCAACTTTCAGCGCCGGTATCGGGATGTTGATGTTTTGTTGGTTGATGATATTCAGTTCCTAAGTGGAAAAGTCCAGACGCAGGAAGAGTTTTTCCATACTTTCAACACTTTGCATAACGCCAATAAACAAATCGTTGTGACATCTGACTTACCGCCAAAACAACTCCAAGATTTCGAAGATCGGATGCGGTCACGTTTCGAGTGGGGCCTCATCACCGATGTTCAGCCCCCTGACCTTGAGACCCGGATCGCGATTCTTCGGAAGAAGAGTGTGCAAGAAAGATTGGTAGCACCACCTGAAGTCCTCGAATATATCGCTTCGAAGATCTCCACTAATATTCGTGAGCTTGAAGGTGCACTTATTCGGGTTACCGCATTTGCATCCTTGAATCGGCAGCCGGTTGACCTCACTATTACCGAAGTGGTCTTAAAGGATCTATTCCCATCGCAGACCGGCCCAGAAATTACCGCCGCACAGATAATGGCGGCCGCGGCCACCTACTTTGGTGTCACTATTGATGACTTATGTGGCTCTAGCCGTTCTCGGGTATTGGTGACCGCCAGGCAGATTGCGATGTATTTGTGCCGGGAGTTAACAGATTTGTCACTCCCGAAGATCGGTCAAGCCTTTGGGGGCCGAGACCACACCACGGTGATGCACGCTGACCGTAAAATCCGCCACCTAATGGCTGAGCGCCGTAGTTTGTTCAATCAGGTAACTGATTTAACGAGCCGAATTAAATCGCAACCGCGCTCAATGTAACAAGATTTTAAATGCTACTTAGTTATCCCCATAAGTCCTCTTTTGTCACACTTATGCACATCATCCCCACGTTACCCACACCTGTGGGCGGCGGTTGTGGACAAACCTGTGGATTAAGTCACGAAAATGTCCGCTTTAGACCCTGTCCCCACTGGTGGACATCCTGTGGATAAATTACTTAGCCCGGGCCTAATTCCCTTCCTTTTTGGGGACAACCTTGGTAGTGGACACCTAAAGTTTCCCAACATCGCAAACTTGTCCACCGCCTTCCCCAACCACCCACTCCGGGATCCACAATTAATCCCCAGGCTAGATGTAGTCGGCGTCCGACAAAACCGGTTTATCCCCAGTATCCACAGCACCTACTACTACTACTACTTCTAACCTAACTGGGAATTACAAACCATCTTATGGACACAGCTTGGGGATTAACGACTACCAGACAAATACCAACAGGTCTCAACTTTCCACTAGTGAATTTGGGGTACGCCTGACACACTGATGCCTTCACCCACGGGGTATTTGATTCCGGTG
>SHUQ01000023.1 GCA_009694585.1 Candidatus Nanopelagicales bacterium
ATCCGGCGGTGTTCGATAACGCCGCATTCGTCACAATGGGTGATTGGGTGCAGTACAAGTACGTCGGTGTACCGGGCCACGAACCCGATATGGCCGTCGCACAAAGCCAATTTGATGGCGTCAACAAAGCCATGGAATATGTCGCCGCGGCTACCCCCGGTGGGGCCTCCTATTCGAACGAAGGCAACTACTTCGAGCCGAATTGGCAATCGGAGTTCTGGGGCACCAACTACCCTCGATTACTGCGCATCAAGAAGAAGTACGACCCCACAAATCTCTTCCGTGTTCACCACGGGGTCGGCAGCGAGGATGTCAGCGCCTGAAATTCTCCCTGGCTACGCTAACGCCGTGAGCCCAGCAGCAGCAACGGTTGCTACTCGCTGGAAAGTGCGCCCGCTCGCTCTCGATGCTGCGATTGTGGCTGCTATCTCGCTTTTTAGTGCTTTCTTATCCGGTTCCCGGCAATGGGCCGGGTTCAACTCACCGGACTCCGAGTTCTACGCATCACTTGCCATCTTCGGCAATGAGGTTACCGATCGGGCCATCGAACCGGCGTACTACTGGACCAGACTTGGCTTCATCGCGCCGGTGCGTGCATTAGTAACCATCTTAGGTCCCTGGAATGCCTTCACGCTCTGGCGCTTTCTACTCATCGTTTTGATCGTCGCGTCCTTGTATTGGCTGGTTCGTCAGCGGAGCACCCGCCAACTAGCGGCTGTCGTTGCCCTCTTCGCGGCCCTGAACACCATGCTGCTCAGTTATGTCGGCAACCCATATCTAACCGGCACCATTCTCGCTGCCACCTTGCTCTTCATCGCCCTTGCCACCTGGTGCGCATTTGGCACGCCGCGGGTGAGCTGGCTACCCGCGCTACTTTCGGGTGCGACCGCTGCGTGGCTCTTGATGCTCAATCCTTACGCCTTGTTCCTGGCGCTTTCGATCTGGGTCGGTATTCGCATCGTTGGCACTTATCGGACGCCGGTAGGTCGCTGGCGCACTTTGCGTATCGATGCAGTTGCGGCCGCAGCAGGATTCACCGTCAGCTTCTTAATATTCCTAGGGTTTGGATTGCTGCTTTTCCCTGGTAAGAGTTGGGTTGGCACCTACCTTGACTGGAATGGGCGCCTCGATTACTCAAGCTTCATCAGCGATCCACTGATCTGGACCAATGACATCGCCTTACTCGTGCCAGCCTCAGCGCTAATTATCTCGTTCATCGCGGCTATTACCACCCGAGGTAACCATTGGGCGATCACCGCGGTCGTGATCGCCGGCGCCAATATCGCCTTCACCGCGATCTACTTCGCACTCGTACCCGGCCCATGGCTTGAAGCCCCGCACTATGTTGCCAAACTCTGGCCCGGCTCACTTGCCGCAATTGGCTTAGCCGCCGCCGCGCTGCTTGGGCGTCGCAACCTGCCGGCCATCACCTTGTTGATACCCCTCGCTGCCATCCCGCTAGTTTTATGGAGTGGCAGGTGGGACGCGGTACTTCAGCGCTTCCAAGGCCTGCTGATCGCTTTGATTATGTGCTTAGGTTTCCTCGCGGCCGCCGTTATCGCACGTCGAACCGGAAATATGTCCGCGGCGATTGCCGTAATGGTGGCGCTTTCAATTGCGGCCATCGGGATGCAAATACTTCAAAATGGTCGCGGATTTATCGGTATCTACGGTCAGTATCCATTTAGGGCGGCCTACGTGGATTTTAGCGGCGAGCACATCATGGGCGAAAAGATCAAGGCTGAGCAATGGCTTATCGATAACACCTCAGCAACTGACAAGGTCGGTATTTGGACGGACCCAGAACGCATGATGTCGGCCGTCGCCGCAATGCAACTTTGGGGCAACTACAACAATGTCACGGGTACGGCCACTTTGACTCGCGATGACGTGGATCACCTTGAACTCAGCAAGCCGACGGCCATCGCTATGTATGCACCCAAGCGCGAGCAGGTCGACGCATTCTGGGGCAGTATTCCGCCTTGGGCGCGGCCATCGACTCCTGAGTGCACCACGGTGGAAATCCCCGGAATCGGCGTTAAGGAGGCGTACGTCTGCCTTACCCACCTGCGCTGGGTTGGTTAACCAAGTTGGATTAGCAGGCCACCGGATCAAGGGATCCGGTGTGGACGTCATAGATCGCACCGGCAACTGCGACCGTCCTCGGGATCAATGGAAATGACCGGATCCGAGTTACGTCCGTTATTAGCGCCGCCTGCTGATCAACCACTGTCCGGAACTCAAGGCTGCGCGTATCGACGCCGAATTGCTCGGCAATCGTCGCGTGGATCTCCGGCTCCTGGGCTTGTGCCATTTGACAGTCGGTATGCGGCATGACCAAGATTCGGTCAACTCCCAAGAGGTAGATCGCCAACACCAAGGTGCGCAAAACATCCTCGGTCACGCGGGCACCGGCGTTACGCAAGATCTTGGCATCACCGGCCTGCATCCCAACTACCGCCAGCGGGCTGATGCGGGAATCCATGCAGGTCACGATGGCTAGACCTCGTTGCGCCCGGCCGGGCTGACCGGCAAAGGCAAACGACTTGCTGAACGCCACATTCGCCTCGAGCACATCGGCGAAGTCAGCATCCGGAAATTTTTCAGGCACCTCGGGAGTGTACGCGGCTGCCGTCCGCAACAATAGGCACCATGTCAGCTACTCCCCCGAAAACACCGTATCCGGGGGCTGGCCAAATTGGCCTGCGGATAACCATGCGTTTACATGAGCCCAGCGGACCAACCGAACTCGTCGGGGTGCTTGAGACTTTGACCACCATTCGCAAGCGCACCGGTGAGATCGTTTATTTCGATCCCCAGCACGTAGTCACCTGGCGCATCGTCTAGACCGGGCCCTATCCCGAAGACCCGCCCCGGGCCGCCGGCCCCGTTGAGTGGTGAGTTGTGTGCATTCACCTGGTGTTCACATCTTCGCCCAAGGCCCAGCACAAAGAGCCGGGGCATTCTTGCCTTAACCGACCAAGGGCCTCACCGATTGAAGCCCTATCCAAAGGAGAATCCGATGAACCGCATCGCAACTTGGGGCACCCGCGGCGATCTGTTCGGCTTCCGCGACGGCACCAACAACATCAATACCAGCGATCGTGCCGCAATGGAGAAATTCGTCTGGGCCAAGGCATCCGATGGTGCTTCGTGGATGGCGGGGGGTAGCTATCTGGCCGTGCGGCAAATCCGAATGCTGATCAAAGATTGGGATGACTCGGTGCTGGAAGAACAAGAGGATGTCTTCGGCCGAGCGAAATCAACCGGTGCACCCCTTTCAGGCGGCTCTGAATTCACCCAGCCGGATTTCTCAAAACTGGCCTCCAATGGCAAACCAGCTATCAACCCAGAGTCCCATGTGGCGCTTGCACATCCTCAGCACAATGGCGGCATCCGAATTCTGCGGCGAGCGTTCAACTACGCCAACTCCGATGACCCCAAGGGCGCAGCAGATGTCGGGCTCCTTTTCATGGCCTACCAGCGTGATTTAAGTCGGCAGTTTGTTGCCATGCAACGTCAACTTAGTGAGCATGATCTCCTCAATGAATACATCCAGCACACGGCGAGCGCAGCATTCGCCGCTCCCCCGGGCACCGCACCCGGCGGGTATATCGGCGAGACGCTGCTGGCATAACCAGCAGATGCGCGCGCGTAAACCGGGCCACTAGAGCACGATCGCATCTTGGGAGCTTTGCAGATTGATCGAACCGCGCCAATCTTGAATGGGGACGAGTTGGCCTGTAAGCCGGATCCTGTTCCTCAGCCGCCTTGCAACGACCGATTCGGTGATCATCCATCTGCGACTGCCGTTACCGGCAGCCTGGTGCGGTCTACCTGCAGACATTGAGCGGGCCGCTCGTCTGCACAGGCCTTGCGGCCCTCTTGACCTTGCTCCAGGTGGGGTTTACCAAGCCACATGGGTCACCCCATGTGCTGGTGGTCTCTTACACCACCGTTTCACCCTTACCAGGATTGCTCCTGGCGGTCTGTTTTCTGTGGCACTTTCCCGCGGGTTGCCCCGGGTGGGCGTTACCCACCACCTTGCCCTAAGGAGTCCGGACTTTCCTCGACGTGATTGCTCACACCGCGATCACCCGGCCAACTCGTCCGCTCTTAGAGTACGCGATCGGTTAGCTGAGTTTGAAGGTTTTATTGGTTTGGTCAGTAATACCGGGGAAGGTGACCCTAGCCTTGGTGAAAACCTTGGCGCCTTTGACCGTTTTAGGGTTTAAGAGGGCGACATCTACCTGATACCGATGAAAATGTCCGGCCACGCAGGTGGGCTCGCAGTCATTGTAGGAGTACACCCCGGTGCCCTTGGCTGAGTTGGCATTCCAGGTGGTCCATTTCAAGGTCTCAAGGGCCGAATTCGCATCGGCGCAGGCCAGCACGATCCCGGTTGGCTTTGCCGATACTTCACCGCAGTTGCTAACTTTCACTTTGTCCGTGGCGGCTTGGGCAACCACCGACATGGCCACCCCTAGGCCGAGCAGCAAGGTGCCGATGGCAGTGATGGCAAGTAGTCGTCGCATTTTGATTCGCCTTAATTGTCGGTGATCTTCGTTGACCCTTTGGACGTTCGAGGAATTAACTTGGTTCCATCAACTGTCACACACTTGGGCGCGTAATTGGTCAGGCACCACCGGCAGTCCATCAGAATTTCCGGCTTGATTCTCGCAGACAGACTCCGGGGCCATCAGGACCAACATGTCGGTGTCCTGACGAAACAAGAAGCGATCCGAACTCGGCTCACTACCCGGGCCATTAATGGTGGCAACCACGTATGTCCATGAGTCAGCGCACACCGCTAGGTCAACCGATGCAACTACCAGCCCGGACTCCGAAATGATGTGATCCATCTCCGTGCGGGTGCCGGAGATATCACAGGCGTTGTCGACGGCAGGCGCCGAACAGGCGGTCAGCATTGCTGCCGCGCCTAGCGCCAGCGCAGCGGTGAGAACTAATGCGGGCGTCAAGCGCGGCGCCTGCTTGTCCGCTAACGTCACCATGTGCTTATTGTGCTCCCTCCAAGTGAAGGCAAGGCAACTCCGACCCGCGGTAGGCCAATGGTCGCAACCGATCTCTCCTTCCCGCAATTGAGCCAAGCCCGGAGCAAAGTCCTAAAAGCGCTTACGACTTTGTGCGCGAAAGACCCACACGGGGCCGCACAGGTACTCGGCCTAGGCCCAACACAACTTAATGACACTCGGCTCAATTCGTTGCTCACCAAAGCACCCGCCGGGCCGGCGATCGAGGTTTACACCGGCGTGCTCTATGACGCACTTGACGTTGCCACCATGACCGCTGTCGAGCGCCGCCGCTTAGAGCAGCGTGTTGTGATCGCCTCCGGCCTATTTGGCCTCCTCCGACCAAATGACCAAATCCCTGCCTATCGATTAAGCGGAGATGTGACACTGCCGACGGTCGGTGCCCTAGCTGGCTTCTGGCGCGAATTGGTCAGTGCCGCCATCGAAACAGTGCCCGGGGTGATCCTCGACCTGCGCTCGGGTGCTTATGTCGCACTGGGACCTATCCCGCCAGCGGCCGTCGAGCGCGCCGTGGTCGGGCGCGTCTTACTAGAACGAGGTGGCAAGAGATCGGTGGTAAGCCATCACAACAAAGCCACTAAGGGGCGCTTGGTTCGCAGCCTGATGCAGTCTGGTGCTGCGCCCAAAACGATCAACGCGCTCATTGATGCAATCACCGAAGTGGGCTTTAACTGCGAACTAATCGATTCCACCAAGGCCGATCGGGCAGCAACCTTGGACATAATTGTTCGCGAGGTTTGAACTGGGCGGCCGATGAGCGGCTGGGTGAGCGACTAAGTACCGTCAGGTGTTCGCACCTTGCGCAGGTGTGCCGACTCTGAAAACCCGAACATCGAGGCATTGCCATCGGGGAACCATGCCAAGGTGGTAATAGAACATGGCGAAAGCTCCATGCGAAATACGCTATCGAGTGCGGCATCAACCGCAATACCTACCAGGATCTTGATCGGTGTCACGTGCGCTATTACCGCGACCCGCTGGCCCGGATGATTTTCAATTAAGCGACGCCGGCCACGATCAACCCGAAACTTGACTTCATCTAGTGACTCACCACCAGGTGGTGCCACCTCGGTGGAGCGCAGCCAGTCCTCGACTAGATCGGGCCAGCCGGCCTGCACTTCGGCGAAAGTCAAGCCATCCCACTGGCCAAAGGCACACTCGGCAAAATCCGCATCAGTTTCAATGTCGAGGCCAGTGGCCTTGGCAACCAATTGCGCGGTCTGCTGCGCACGCAGCAAGGGTGAAGCAATGAGCAAATCGATGCCACCGCGCTCGGCTAGTTCATCGGCCAATGCCTGAGCCTGCAACAGGCCGATCGGAGCAAGTGGGATATCTTGCCCCCCGGGTCCGCTGAATCGTTTTTCTAGGCTGAAAGCAGTTGCCCCATGCCTTGCTAACACGGTGATCGTTGGCGAGCCTAGATCCGTCCAGCCCACCATGCGATTAGCCGGTCGTGCCTTTTCTACCGCTTCGCGCGCGTGGGCTTCTTGGGCGTCGCCGGCCACCTCACTGGCATCAAAGTCTGGCTGCAGTCCCCCGCCAAGCCGTACAATTTCGGTGGGGCCACCAGCAAGCGCTAGGTCGAGAATCTCATTTACCAACGCATCAGCCACCGCATTTTGCGCACGAGGAACCCACACATAGGTGACTTTGCCCGGCGGGTAAATATCTCGAGCCGCAAGTGCTAGCTCACGCATATCTGGGTGCTTTATCTTCCAACGCCCGGACATCTGCTCAACGATCAACTTCGAATCTAGACGAACTTCAACAGTTGCCTCAGGGTCAAGTGCGAAGGCTTGTTCAAGGCCGCGGATGGCGCCTCGATACTCGGCAACGTTATTGGTCACGACACCGAGGTACTCGGCAACTTCAGCAAGAAGCGCTCCCGTAAATGCATCTCGCACCACGGTCCCGAAGGCAGCCGGGCCCGGATTACCACGCGAGCCACCGTCGGATTCGACAATAAGTGAACGGGTCATCGGACCTCGGTGCTCACAAACCTGATTCAGCGGTGCGAATCAGGATCCTGCGGCACTCCTCGCACCTAATCACGGCATCGGGTGCCGCATTGCGCAGCGCGTCAATCTCACTGGGAGGCAATTGCATACGACAACCTTCACATTGACCTCGGTAAATGCGAGCCGCTCCGCGCCCGTCGCGATCAACTCTAATTTTCTCATAAAGCGCGAGCAGCTCATCAGGGATTTCGGCTTTGATTGAGGCTCGCTCAGCGGCCGTGGCGTCGCGCTCGGCGGTAATGCCTGCCATTAACCCTTCGAGTGCCGAAGTCACCTCTAACTGCTCAATCTCAAGTTGATCGCGCTCACCGGTCAATTGCCGCACGGCAGCAAGTGCGCCCTCAACGCGCTCCATTACCTCAAGCTCGACGTCTTCAAGTTCACTTTGGCGACGGGCGAGAGATCCGAGCTCATGTTGCAGGCTCTGCAACTGCTTTGGGTCGTTTATGCTGCCCGAATCAAGTAGCTCCTGATCGCGCCTAGCGCGTTCGCGAACCTGCTCTACGTCAGCGTCGGCGCGCGCTTGGCCAAGGCGCAGATCTCCGGCGATAGTTTCGGCAGCGGTGATCTCGTCAAGGACCCGAATCAACCGGGCAGCTAATTCCGCCAAGCGGGCAGCTTCGGGCAAGGTGCGGACCTTGTGGTCAATTTGCGCCAAGTGCGTGTCGCGGTCCTGTAGTTCAAGTAACCGCAGTTGGATAACAGGCTCGGCGTTCAGGAGGGGCTCCCTGGTGATGGTGCCTGCAGCACCGTTGTTGTCCATGGATCAGTAGGCAGTTGCGAGACGATGGTGCGAACGCTACTGCCCGCACTGCTAAGCCCGCGGGTCAGCGCACCTGCTGCCTGCTCCAGCCATGGCCATTCACCGGCCCAATGCGCGATGTCGATGAGGGCGCAGCCACCGTCCGCTACGTGATCCAGAGCGCGATGGTGGCGCAAATCCGAGGTGACGTAGACATCAGCCACCCGGGCGGCCGCTGTTAGGAAGCTATCGCCAGCGCCCCCGCAGACCGCCACGGTGCGTACCGGGGTCATCGGGTCACCGGCCACCCGCACCCCGTGCGCGGTTTGCGGCAAGGCGGCCGCCACCAGTTCGGCGAACTGCTCCAAGGTCAAGGTCTCCGGTAACTCACCGACCCGCCCCGTGCCGGTATTCGGTTCCCCCAAAGTTGGCACCAGCGGCCGCAGGTCAGCGATTCCGAGCTTTTCCGCTAGGGCATCGGACACCCCCGGGGTCGCATGATCGGCATTGGTATGCGCGCAAAATAGCGCGATGCCATGGCAAATTAGGGTATGCACGATCTTGCCCTTGGCCGTTGTTGCTGCCACCGAGTGCACCCCGGCCAAAAAAAGCGGGTGATGGGTGACGATGAGGTCGACTTGGGCCAGTAGGGCTTCGTCAATGACCTCGAGTACCGGGTCTACGGCAAACAGCACCTTTGAGACAGTGGCGTCTGGGTCACCGCAAACCAACCCAACGGCGTCCCAGTCCGCGGCTAACTGGGGTGGATAGGCCAGGTCAAGGACCGACACGACTTCGCGGAGCGGTGGTTGCGACACACCCTCAGGCTACCCGCACCAGGTACCCACGCGCACCAATCGGTAGCCTCACCCCGGGCCCATAGCTCAGTTGGTAGAGCGCCTCGTTTACACCGAGGATGTCGTCGGTTCGAGTCCGGCTGGGCCCACCAGAGCCGCCGCCCGATTACAGCGCTGCTAATGCGGCCTTGTAGTCGTCGGAGTTACGCGCCTCGCCGGGCCCATTGACCACACCCCAACGCACGATGCCCTCCTTGTCGATGATGAAGGTGCCGCGCGTGGCGAATCCCTTCTCATCAAGGAACACCCCGTACGCCTTCGAGACCTCACCGTGTGGCCAAAAATCACTCAACATCGGATGCGTCAATTGCTCTTGCTCCGCGAATACTTTCAGGGTGTAAGGGCTGTCGCAGGACACGCTTAAGACCACCGTGCCGTCGTTCACAAAGTCGGTGTACTGATCACGCAAGGTGCAGAGCTCACCGGTACAGGTGCCGGTAAACGCAAATGGGTAAAACATCAGCACGACGTTCTTTTGGCCTTGATAGTCCGATAGCGAGACTTTCTCGCCGAACTGGTTCGACAAGGTGAACTCAGGGGCTTTGGTGCCTGGCTCGATTGCCATTGACGTTCCTCCGCGGGTCGAGTCCTCATTGTGTCGGTAATTGAAAAGCTGGCAACTTAAAGCCACTTACCTCTTGGCGCGAGGAGCGACCAACCGGGTGCCCTGCCAGTTGGCACCGGCACTGATGGTACTGGTCTGCTGTAGGCCGGCGGTAGGAGCAGCATCAGCAATATCTTCTGCCTCAATATGACCATCGCGACCTGGTTTAGGAGTTAGCAGCCAAACGACCCCGTGATCGGTCAGTGGGCCGATGGCATCGACTAAACCGTCGACAAGATCACCGTCTTCATCGCGCCACCACATGATGACCACATCTACAACATCGTCGTAATCCTCATCAACTAAGTCGCCACCGATGACATCCTCGATACCAGCGCGCAGCGCCTCATCGACATCGCTGTCGTACCCAATCTCTTGAATCGTCATACCAAGATCAAGCCCCAGACGAGTTGCTCGTTGACGAGCCTCGTCACGGTCCGCTGCGGCGGTCACCAAGAACCTCTCTTCCCTCATCTGACTGCGTTAACCGTTAGCGCAGTTCTACACGGTGCTAGCCAGGTCAGGTGACCTGTATGGAGCAATAGTCTTAGAAATCTAGGCATCTAGTCCAGCGGACTTGCGGTCCGATTGCAAGCAGTGTGCCCGATTGCCGGCCGAAATCCCCCACCTGCCCCCCGCGCGGCGCGAATGCGAGAGAATATGTCGGGCGCTACCCGCGCCCCCCAAGTATTTGCCCCGGGCACCGGCGATCCCGGTAGCCCCCGACGAAAGGGTGCAATCCGTGGCCCCCGAGCGCGACCGTGACCCGCTGCTGGCAAGCGGACTGCCCACCCAATATGTCGATGTTGACCCCGACGAAACTGCCGAATGGGTCGAGTCCTTCGACAATCTGGTCGACAAATCCGGTAATTATCGCGCGCGCTATTTGATGCTGTCGCTCCTGCGACGGGCCGCCGAGCGAAATGTTGGAGTGCCCAGCCTGCGCAGCACTGACTACATCAACTCAATTGCCCCCGAGCGCGAGCCGTGGTTTCCCGGTGACGAAACCATCGAACGACAAATTCGTGGGTACATCCGCTGGAACGCCGCGATCATGGTGCACCGTGCTCAACGTCCGGGTATTGGCGTGGGTGGGCACATCTCAAGCTATGCCTCTTCGGCAACTTTGTATGAAGTTGGTTTCAACCACTTCTTCCGCGGCCCAGATCACCCGACCGGTGGCGACCAAGTCTTCTTCCAAGGCCACGCCTCCCCCGGGGTCTACGCCCGCGCCTTCCTTGAGGGCCGCCTGACCGAAGAACAACTCGATGGGTTCCGACAGGAGGTTTCACATCCCTCAGGTGGCTTGCCCTCATACCCGCATCCGCGCTTAATGCCGTGGTTTTGGCAATTTCCGACGGTATCGATGGGCATTGGCCCGATCAATGCGATTTATCAGGCTCGCTTCAATAAGTACCTCACCCATCGCGGTATCAAGGATGCGTCCGAGCAAAAAGTGTGGGCGTTCTTGGGCGATGGCGAGATGGACGAAGTTGAAGCCGTGGGCGCAATCGGCCTAGCAGCTCGAGAAGAACTCGATAATTTGATCTTCGTGGTCAACTGCAATCTGCAGCGACTTGACGGCCCGGTGCGCGGAAACGGCAAGATCATTCAAGAACTTGAGAGTTTGTTCCGTGGTGCCGGCTGGAACGTCATAAAAGTAGTCTGGGGTCGAAAATGGGATGAACTCCTAGCCGCAGACCGCGACGGCGCCCTAGTTAACTTGATGAATGCCACACCTGATGGTGACTTCCAAACTTACAAATCCGAGGACGGGGCCTTCATTCGTGAGCATTTCTTCGGCCGTGACCCGCGCACGGCCAAACTTGTTGAGTCGTTGACCGATGATGAGATCTGGGCCTTGCAACGCGGCGGCCATGATTACCGAAAGATGTATGCGGCCTACGAAGGCGCCACGCATACCAAGGGGCAACCCACCGTAATTTTAGCCAAAACCATCAAAGGCTGGACTCTCGGTTCACATTTCGAGGGCCGCAACTCCACCCATCAGATGAAGAAATTAACTCTGGAGGACTTACTCGTATTTCGTGACCGCCTCCGTATTCCTATACCCGATAGTGCGATGGATCCGTATTTACCGCCCTACTACCACCCCGGCCCAGGTGACGAAGCCATGCAGTACATGGTCGAAACCCGGCTCAAACTCGGTGGATCGGTGCCAACTCGCCGCACCGTCGCGAAGGTAATTACTTTGCCCAGCGACGATGTCTACGAGGTGGTGAAGCGCGGTTCGGGTAAGCAGGCGATCGCGACCACCATGGCATTTGTTCGCTTGGTAAAGGATCTACTTAAAGATGAAAACATCGGCCATCGCTTGGTGCCGATCATCCCTGATGAAGCCCGAACTTTTGGGATGGACTCACTGTTCCCAACCGCGAAAATTTATTCACCGCATGGGCAGCAGTACATTTCGGTGGACCGCGAATTGATGCTCTCCTATCAGGAGTCAACGTCAGGTCAGATATTGCATGAGGGCATAAACGAGGCTGGTTCCGTAGCTTCGTTTACCGCAGTAGGCACCTCCTACTCGACGCAGAACGAGCCGATGATTCCGCTCTACATTTTCTATTCAATGTTCGGCTTCCAGCGCACCGGTGATGCTTTCTGGGCGGCAATGGATCAGATGGCAAGAGGCTTTGTCCTTGGCGCAACCGCAGGACGCACCACCTTGAACGGCGAGGGCCTGCAACATGAAGATGGGCATTCACTCCTGCTGGCGAGCACCAATCCAGGAGTTGTTGCCTACGACCCGGCCTTTGGCTACGAAATCGGGCATATTTTCAAAGATGGTCTACGCCGAATGTTCGGCCCAGACCCGGAGAACATTTATTACTACCTGACTCTTTACAACGAGCCTTATCCGCAACCAGCAGAACCCGATGGGGTCGATGTCGAGGGTATTTTGCGCGGGATGCATCTGATCAGCGAGGCAAGCGGTGCCGGCCCACATGCGCAACTACTTGCTAGCGGAGTCGGCGTCAATTGGGCCCTTAAGGCCCAAGAGTTGCTTCGCGACCATTGGGGGGTGCAGGCCGATGTGTGGTCGGTGACCTCTTGGAATGAACTACGTCGCGATGGCCTTGCGGTCGATCGGCACAACCTGTTGCACCCGAGCCAAGGGCCCGAACGGGCATACGTCACTAAGTGCTTAAGTGGTCGGCCCGGCCCGGTAATCGCGGTCTCGGACTGGATGCGCGCCGTTCAAGATCAAATCGGCGCCTGGGTTCCCACCGACTTCACTTCCCTCGGCACCGACGGCTGGGGGATGTCCGATACCCGCGGGGCATTGCGCCGGCATTACTTGGTTGATGCAGAGTCGATCACCACTCAGACTTTGGCAATGCTCGCCAAGCGAGATGAGGTCAACCCCGCGCGGGTGATCGAGGCAATCAACCGGTATCAGTTGAGCGATCCAGCCGCAGCTGATGCGGGCAGCACCGAGGGGTCCGGATGACAAACGATCCGAAACGATTTTTGGCTTATCTAGAAGCCGAGCGTAAAGCCTCATTGCTCTATCGAGCCTTAGCCGAAACAGTTACCGGTGATCGCCGCGAGGCGCTCATCGAATTAGCCGGGGCCGAAGACGACCACGCCGCACATTGGATTGCCAAACTCAAGGAGTATGGGGTGGAAGTGCCTGCGGCACCCACCACCTTGGATGCCAAGGATGCTGGCTTGATCAAACGGGCTCGGGCGGCCGGCCTCGATGGTGTCCTCGCGCACCTCGAACAAGCCGAAGGCGATGACGCAGGCATGTACGACGAGGAACCCGAAGCCCTGTCGACTATGTCCGCTGATGAACGTGAACACGCGGAGCGATTCCGCGCGATGCGCGGCACCGGTGTCCCTGAATTTACCTCCGGCATGCCCAACTTCGCCGAGACTTGGCATCGCGGTGATCGATCAGGTGCCACCCGAGCTGCAGTTTTTGGCATCAGCGACGGTCTGGTTTCAAATACCGCACTGGTCATGGGTTTTGCCGGAGCCGCACCGAATAACAGCACGATTTTGTTTGCCGGCCTGGCCGGCCTATTAGCGGGTGCATTCTCGATGGCCGCTGGTGAATACGTCAGCGTTGCCAGCCAGCGCGATCTATTCCGCCGCGAGATTGCCATGGAGGCCAGTGAGCTTCGAGATAAGCCCGAAGAAGAGCAGCGCGAGCTAGAACTTATCTACCGGGCAAAGGGGCTTACTAAAGAAACTGCCGCTGCCACCGCTGCGCAACTCATGGCCGATCCCGCTCGGGCCCTCGACACTCTTGCACGCGAGGAACTTGGGCTCAATCCGGATGAACTCGGATCCCCGATAAAAGTTGCGCTCTCAAGTTTCATCGCCTTCGCCATTGGGGCCTGCGTCGTGGTGATTCCGTACCTGTTCTTCACAGCGCCGGGCGCCTCGACAACCGCACCGCTTTATCTAGCAATCGCAATGGCCGTTATCTCCTTGCTGGTGGTTGGAGGTGTTGTCGGGCGGCTCTCAGGACGCGGAGTCGTGTTCTCAGCACTTCGTCAATTCGGCTGGGGCGCCGGAGCCGCGCTGATCACGTTCTTCGTCGGCCGCCTCGTCGGCATCTCAATCGGTTAACGTAGGCAGGCGCGGATGTCCCCCACATCAAATATGTCACCACGCCTAACCCAGGCAACTAGTTCACTAACTACCGCCGCAACTCGGCTCATGGAAGAAGGCCTTCCTTGGTACCACGACCTTGGTGCCCAAGAGCGCACTTGGGTTGCCTCGGTAGCTCAAGCCGGCATCACTGCGTTCATCACCTGGCTAGATAACCCAACCAGTCAACCCGCGCTCGCCACGAATGTCTTCGGTGCCGCCCCCCGCGAACTAGCGCGGGTAATTTCGCTGGAACAAACAGTGGCACTTGTCAGAACTACCATTGCGGTTGTCGAATCTGCGGTTGATGAAATTGTGCCGCTCGAAGAGAGGCCAGCACTTCGCGAAGCCATCTTGCGTTATTCCCGTGAAATTGCGTTCTCCGCCGCCGAGGTCTATGCGCGGGCAGCCGAAGCGCGCGGAGCTTGGGATGCAAGGCTCGAAGCACTTGTTATCGACGCCCTGCTGCGCGATGAACTCGATGAATCAGTACTGGGCCGAATCACTGCACTTGGTTGGTCCGGTGGAACCGCGATGGTGGTAATCGCCGGGCCTTCCCCGACCGGTGACCCAGAAACCGCACTCGAAGTGTTGCGACGCGCTGCCGAGGCGTATGGCATTGATTTACTCACCGGCATCCACGGCACCACTTTGGTCGCCGTGGCTGGGCAACTTGCCGACCCAGCCAAAGCCGCCCGGCTGTTGGCCCCGCACTTTGGAGCTGGACCGGTGGTTTTCAGCAATATCGTCACCAGTTTTGGGCAAGTGCCCGAAGCCGCCCGGGCCGCACTTTCTGGGCTGCGCGCTGCCCCCGGCAGGGCCGATGCGCCCCGCCCGGTCGCCACTTCGGATTTGCTGCCCGAGCGCGCCTTGGCCGGTGACAGCGAAGCCGCTGCCGAATTGATTCGGCTGGTTTACCACCCATTGGCGGCCGAACCGGCCCTGCTGGCCACCGCTAGTAGCTACCTAGAGCAGGCCACCTCACTTGAGGCCACCGCCCGCGCCTTGTTCATTCACTCCAATACCGTCCGATACCGCCTACGGCGAATTGCCGACCTAACCGGCTTTAGCCCCACTGATAACAGGGGCAATTTAACCCTTAGGGTGGGTTTGACATTAGGGCGCCTCTTGTAGGATTCCTACAATAATAGACCTGCGACATTGGCGCCGCCAACAGCGCGAGAGTCACCGCTTTAACGGAAGGCTTACTTCGTGCTCGTAGTCGTCGCCCCTGGCCAAGGTGCCCAAACCCCAGGCTTCTTGTTGCCTTGGCTGGATGCTCCCGGGGTCCGGGAGCGCCTCGAGTGGCTCAGCGCCGTCAGCGGCGTCGACCTCATCGCCCACGGCACCACCTCAGATGCCGAAACCATCCGCGATACCGCCATTGCCCAGCCCCTAATCGTCGGCGCCGGCTTGGTGACTTTGTTGACTTTATTCCCGCACCCCTCGACCGGCTTCACCCAGATCGGCGCTGGCGCCGGCCATTCGGTCGGTGAAATTACCGCCGCTGTAGGTGCCGGGGTGCTGTCCGCCGAACAGGCCATGGTGTTCGTCCGCGAGCGTGGTAAGGCGATGGCAGCGGCGGCGGCCGTCACCGAAACCGGCATGAGTGCGGTACTCGGCGGTGACCCCGAAGTGGTCATTTCAAAAGCGAAGATGCACGGGCTTACCCCGGCCAATATCAATAGCTCCGGCCAAATCGTGGTTGCCGGGACGATGGCGCAACTTACTGCCTTCACCGATGACGCGCCAGTTGGTGCGCGGGTGCGACCACTTGATGTCGCTGGCGCCTTTCATACCGATCATATGGCCCCGGCGGTGGCACTACTTGGCAACTATGCCAAATCTATCTCCACCCATGACCCTCGATTGAAGTTGCTGTCTAATGCCGATGGCCGAGTAATTCACGATGGCCGCGAAGTACTGCGCCGCCTAGTGTCGCAGGTCAGTAACCCGGTGCGTTGGGATCTATGTATGGAGACGATGGGTGATCTGGGTGTCACCGCGGTAATCGAGATCCCACCAGCTGGCACCTTGACCGGCCTGATCAAGCGCGCACTGCCTGGAGTAATAACACTCGCGGTCAAGACCCCCGACGACCTTGATGCCGCTTGGGCGATCATTGCTGAGCACGGCTCGGTGTCTGCGATCAGTGCACAGCCGACCTGGCGCCTGCTCATCGCACCAGTTAAGGGCACTTTCAAGCAGTCACTACACACCCCGGTTGGCGATTTACTCGCACCGGGCGCTGTTATCGGGCAAGTTGATACCTTGCGAGACAGCACCGAGGTTTTGGCCCCACACGGTGGAGTTGTCGTCGAATGGCTGGTGCACGATGGTGATCCGGTCTCCCCGGGTCAGCCACTGGTTCGCCTACATCCCGTTGCTGAGGAGGCCACCGAATGAGCGCCACCATCACGACCGCAAGTGGCGCAAAGTTCGCAAGAATTTTGTCAACCGGGAGTTACCGCCCCGAAAGAATCGTCACGAATGCTGAAATTTGCGAACATATTGATTCAACTGACGAATGGATCCGCGACCGCTCCGGCATCATTGAGCGTCGTTATGCCGCACTTGATGAAACCGTAGTCGATATGGGTGCTGCAGCGGCAGCACAGGCCCTCGAAAGATCAGGGATAGCCCCGACCGATATCGCAATGGTTCTCACCGCCAACGTCACCCATCCTTACCCGACACCTTCAGCAGCCGCCGAAGTTGCGTATCGAATAGGTGCGGTAAATGCCGGCGCCTTGGATATTGCTGCCGCGTGCGCCGGTTTTTGCTACGGCATCGGGATCGCCAATGATCTAGTGTGCGGCGGTAGCGCGAAATACGCCATCGTCATTGGCGTTGAAAAACTCTCGGACTGGACTAATCCTAAAGACAGGGGCAGTGCATTTATTTTTGCCGACGGTGCTGGCGCAGTCGTTATCGGTCCTTCGGACACCCCAGCGATCGGCCCGACCATCTGGGGCTCTGATGGGTCACAAAAGGACGCCATCACCATGACCCAATCCCTGATTGACTACCGCAATACCGGTGGGGAGATCTTCCCGGCCTTGACTATGCAAGGCCAGCAGGTCTTCCGCTGGGCCGTAAGCGAAATGCCAAAGGTGGCGGGGCGGGCGCTTCAGGCCGCTGGCGTGGCACTCGTCGATCTTGATGCCGTTATTCCGCATCAAGCTAATATGCGAATTACTGACGCAATCGCGAAAGCCCTGAAATTGCCGTCGGATATTCCGATTGCTCGCGATATCGCGTATACCGGCAATACCTCCGCAGCTTCTATACCCCTGGCTATGGATAGGATGCTCGCAGCCGGCGAGATCCCCAGCGGCGGCACCGCACTGCTGATCGGGTTTGGCGCGGGCTTAGTTTACGCAGCGCAGGTCGTCACCCTCCCCTAGTTTCACATACCTAATCACGCCAAAATAGCACCCACCGGCACCACCAACATGAAAGGAACAACATGAGCCAGCAGATCCTCGAGGGACTTGCCGCCATCGTTAACGAAGTAGCCGGAGTCCCGGTTGCTGATGTCCAACTCGACAAGTCATTCATTGACGACCTTGATATCGACTCACTGTCGATGGTCGAGGTTGTCATCGCGGCCGAAGACAAGTGGGGCGTGAAGATTCCCGACAGCGAGGTCAAGAACCTCAAGACCGTCGGCGACGCCGTCACTTTCATCTCGGCAAACTCCTAGTAGTGGTACCGCGGGGTTGCTGAGCGCAGCCCCGCGGCTCACCGGACCAGCTCACTGCACCAACTCAAGGCACCGACTGAACGAGGAGAGCAAGCATGACCCGTCAAGTAGTCATCACCGGCCTCGGTATGACCACCCCCGTTGGCGGCGATGTTGAAAGCACTTGGCGGGCAATTCTCGCGGGAACCCCGGGCATCCGGCTCATTGACGACCCTTGGCCGGAAGATCAACCATCGAAAATCGCTGGCATTATGGCCGTGGATCCGGCCACCTGCCTGCCATCACATGAAGCCCGCAAACTTGACCGATCACAGCAGGCCGCCCTTGTTGCCGCACGCGAGGCGTGGGCCGATGCCGGCACCCCCGAGATCGATCCTGACCGTCTGGGTGCCGTCGTCGCCACCGGCATGGGGGGGCTGATCTCGCTGATCAACGCTTACGACCTACTTCTTGAGCGAGGTGCCTCCCGGATCTCCCCGCATATGGTCACCATGATCATGCCCAATGGCTCAGCAGCTCACGTGGGCCTCGAAATTGGCGCTCGCGCCGGAGTCCATACCCCCGTTAGTGCCTGCGCATCTGGTGCGGAGGCGGTTTCGTACGCCGCGCGGATGATCCAAGAGGGCCGAGCCGATGTGGTGGTCGCCGGAGGTACCGAGGCAGTTATTCATCCCGTAACCATGGCCGGATTTGCTGCGATGCGAGCGCTGTCCACCCGCAATGCTGATCCAGCAGCCGCCTCGCGCCCGTACGACATTGACCGCGACGGCTTCGTCATGGGCGAAGGCGCAGGCATCATGGTGCTTGAGTCCGCTGAGTTCGCCGCCGCACGCGGGGCGAAGATCTACGGAGTTTACGGTGGATCGGGGTTAACCTCTGACGGTCATCACATCGCCCAACCGGACCCAGAGGGCCGTGGCGCCACTCGCGCCATCACCGAAGCACTTCAAGATGCCGGCCTGAGCACCAGCGACATCGTGCACATAAATGCTCATGCCACGTCGACCCCGCAGGGTGATATCGCCGAAAGCGCCGCAATCAAGGCTGCTCTGGGCTCACACACCGACAAGGTCGCGGTCACCGGTACCAAGTCAATGACCGGCCATCTGCTCGGTGGCGCCGGGGCCGTTGAATCCATTTTCACGGTCCTTGCACTTCGCGATCGCTTGGTTCCGCCGACCGCGAATCTGCATAATTTGGATCCCGAAATTCATCTCGACATTGTGGCCGGTGCACCGCGACCACTACCCGCGGGAGATATCGCGGCACTCAACAACTCATTTGGTTTCGGGGGCCATGATGTGGCCCTAATTTTCAGGAGTGCGTGACATGACCGAGGCAACCATCATCGCACTGGACCCCCGCTCACCTCGAGCGCGGTTGATGAATTTCTTTGACAACGGAGAGTTCGTCACGATCACTCCAGAAGACGATCGCGGAGTACTCGCCGCGGTTGGCCGAGCGAATGGTGCCAATGTCGTCGCCTTCATTACCGACCCCACCGTCCAAGGTGGAGCGATGGGTAGCGATGGCTGCCGCGCGATAGTCACCGCATATGACCGCGCCTTTGCTGACTCCGCGCCCATCATCGGCATCTGGCACTCCGGTGGCGCACGCCTCCGCGAAGGTGTTGCCAGCCTAGATGCGGTCGGGCGGGTATTCGCCGCTATGACCCGCGCCTCCGGAAAAGTCCCGCAAATCTCGGTGGTTCTTGGCCCGGCAGCAGGCGGTGCCGCCTACGGCCCGGCTTTGACCGACATCGTGATTTTGGCGCCCGCCGGACGCATTTTCGTCACCGGCCCTGAGGTCGTTAGATCCGTCACCGGCGAAGACGTCGACATGGAAAGCCTCGGTGGGCCCGAACCCCATGGTCGCCGAAGTGGCGTAGTGCATATTGTCGCCGACAGTGAACAAGATGCCCTAGACCATGCGCGCGCGCTTACCTCGCTACTGGGCCACCAAGGCTCGCTGAATCTAGATGCCATTGAAGACACTGACCTCGGCTCGCTCTTACCAGAATCGGCACGTCGGGCCTATGACGTCCATCCACTTATCGAAGGCTTCGTCGATGCCGGCAGCTTCGAGGAGTTGCACACCAGGTGGGCCCCAAATATCGCCGTTGGCCTCGGCCGCCTTGGCGGGCGCACCGTAGGGGTCGTCGCGAATAATCCAATGCGCCTCGGTGGTTGCCTAGACTCTTCTAGTGCCGAAAAAGCCGCCCGGTTCGTGCGCATGTGCGATGCCTTCGCGGTACCGCTGATCGTGCTCGTGGATGTGCCCGGCTACCTGCCCGGCCTCGGTCAAGAGTGGGAAGGCGTGGTTCGCCGCGGCGCGAAGTTGCTTCACGCTTTCGCTGAGTGCGTCGTGCCAAGGGTTACTGTCGTAACCCGTAAGGCATATGGCGGGGCTTTCGTTGCGATGAACTCATCGTCACTTGGTGCCACCAGAGTCTTTGCTTGGCCCGGTGCAGAAGTTGCCGTGATGGGTTCGGTGGCCGCGATTCGCATTCTGCACCGACGCCGCCTTGCCGATGTTCCAGAAGATGCCCGTGCCCAAGTTGAACTTGAACTTGCGGCCGAACATGAAGTCATCTCGGGGGGTATTACCAAGGCCCTCGAACTTGGGGTGGTCGATGAAGTTGTTGAACCAAGCCTAACCCGCCGCGCTGTTGCCAAGATCATCCTTGACACGCCAGGGGTGCGCGGGCTGCACGGCAATATCCCACTCTAAGTACACCTTGCTCGAACCAGTTACCTCCGGTTCCTCTCACTTTCGGCCAGGGCAGAAAATGAGCGTTACAGCGGTCACACCACCGCGTGCAAAACCCGAACAGTTGACCCCTCGTGGGCGCACCGAAATGGCTCCAACTCCTCATCCCACGGCGCACCAATAAGTCGGGCTATCTCTTCAGCGAGGCCACCGGCCAAATTGGACTGCGAGATGGCGCTGCGCAAGCGGTTCTCCGAAACCATGACGTCACCGTTTTCGCCAATATCAGCCCTAAAAAGGCCAAGAGTTGGAGTGGCGGCGAACCGCTCGCCACCGCGCCCAGGTGAAGGATCCTCGGTTACCTCATGGCGTACCTGTTTAAAGGCAAGTAAAGCGCTAGCAATTTTTGCCCCGCTCCCCACCGGGCCTTCCCAGAGCACCTCAGCGCGAACGGCACCGGGGTCGATGGGCTGATCGGCCCAATCGATCCCAACGGGTTTGCCGAATACTCGGGCCAAGGCCCACTCTAGGTGCGGGCTCAACGCCCGAGAGCAGGCATGAATAAATACCACACCATGCGCCAAATCCCCAGCTACCGGCGAACTACTAGCCGTGCCGCCGTTACCTACCTTGACGTGAACGGTCATCGTGCCTCCTTGGTTTCGAGTTCGCCTTCCCCAGCGCCTCGAACCCAAGTGCCTCGAATAGACCGCCCTGCCGCCTGCGTCCCCTAAGGATAACCCGGTAGGGTTCGGATACCGCGAACGGCTCGCGCACCTAGACGATTTCGGAGGCATTATGGCTCTGGCCGCCCCTTCACCCCGTGTCCTTGCCGACGTAGTCGGTCGCACCTGGATTCGCCAGCTCGCCTTGATCGCCGGCGGGGCAGCCTTTGTGGGCCTGTCAGCTCAAATCGCCTTCTATCTACCCTGGAACCCCGCGGTGCCATTAACCCTGCAGACTTTTGCCGTCATCTTGACCGCTGGAGCCCTCGGTTCACTGCGGGGTGCCGCCGCAATGGCGCTTTACGCATTGCTTGGCTCGATTGGCCTGCCGTGGTTCGCCCAAGCATCTAGTGG
>SHUQ01000024.1 GCA_009694585.1 Candidatus Nanopelagicales bacterium
AAATCCCGCGCAATTGCGTTCGCCGTTTGGGGCGCCACCATCGGCGGCATGGCTGCCCTTGGCCCACTGGTTGGCGGCTGGCTGACAACTTATGCCTCTTGGCATTGGGCTTTCTTAATTAACTTGCCGATCGGCATCATCGTTTTAGTCGGTGTTTTGCTGGTAGTACCCGAGACCAAAGATCTACTCGGCCGCAAAGGCATCGACTTACCAGGAACCTTGCTTTCGACATTTGGGTTGCTCGGATTTGTCTTCGCCCTCATTGAAGGCCAGCGCTTTGGCTGGGTAATTTCCACCACGCCATTCAAAGTCGGACCGATCACCTGGGATGAAGGCCGCCTCTCACTTGTCTTCATATCCGGAGTGCTCGGAATCATCGCGCTGGTAGCGCTGATCCTTGTTGAAACCCGACGGGCCGCGGCCGGAGAAATTGTCATTCTTGACTTGCGCCTATTTCGTATTCGATCCTTCGCTGCCGGCAACGGGGTAGCGGTTGTCGTCAGCCTTGGGGAGTTCGGTCTCCTCTTCACCCTGCCGCTGTTCCTGCAGGCGGTGCGCGGCTACAACCCGCTGGAAACCGGCGTCATCTTGCTAGCACTTGCCATTGGCGCATTTTTCGCATCCGGCGCTGGTGCCCCGATCTCCCAGCGGGTGGGGCCGGTGCGAGTCCTGCAATTAGGCATGCTCCTTGAAGTCATCGGCATTCTCGGGCTGGGCTTTGTCATCTCCCCTGAGGTAACCGGCTGGGGCATGGCCCCGTGGCTTTTCCTCTACGGCATGGGTGTCGGCTTCGCCACCGCGCAGTTGACCGGGGTCGTGCTGTCGGAGGTTCCGGTCGCAGACTCCGGCCAGGCCAGCGCCGTGCAGTCAACATCACGACAGGTGGGAGCTGCCATCGGCACCGCGATCTTGGGCACCACTTTGCTTATCGGCTTAGGCAATGCGGTCAGCAGCCAACTCCAAGATCGAGGTATCCCAGCGACCCAAGCCCAAGAAGTCTCCCAAGCGGTGGCAAGTTCGGCCGGGCAGGCGATCCCTGGCTTGGCTTCGGCCCCCGGCGGGGATGTCCTGGTCGAAGGGGCCTCCGCGGGCTTTGCCCAAGCCACCAAACTGGTGTCCTGGGTGGCTGGTTTCTTTGTCCTCCTGGGCCTTTTGACCAGTTTGCTTTTGCCCAAAAATGCGGCACGCGTACTCTCTGAGGGGTACGCGCCGCCCAAGAGTTGACCCATCGGCCCAGCAACCCGCTGTGCTAACGTTGATTTACAATCATTTCCATTAGGAGGAATGCATGAATCGCACCGAACTCGTCAGTGCCATTGCCGCACAGACCGGCTCAACCGCAACCGCAGTTGACCAGATTCTCGCCGGTTTGAGTTCAGTAATCACCGAGCAGCTCGTCAAAGGCGAGAAAGTCACCATCCCCGGTTTTGTGACTTTTGAGACCGCAGATCGCGCCGCACGTACCGGCCGCAATCCACAGACCGGCGAAACCCTCCAGATTGCCGCCAAGCGCGCCGTCAAGGTTTCCGCAGGACAGTCGCTCAAGCGCGCAGTTGCAGGTAAGTAGCAATACAGCTCAGCTTTTGTCTCACCAAGTGTGACAAAGCCCGCCCAGCGGCGAGTTGGTGCGAGGAAACTTCTGGTTTCCTTTCAACAACTCACCACTGGGCGGTTTGCATTTATTGCACGTAGCCAATTGCCTTAACAAGCTGGTAAGCGACCAGCCAGCCACCCGGCTACCGCATCCAAGCCGATGCGCTCTTGCGCCATCGAGTCGCGCTCTCGAATGGTTACCGCTTGATCTTCGAGCGTGTCGAAATCTACCGTGACGCAATAGGGAGTGCCAACTTCGTCTTGGCGGCGATAACGCCTACCTATCGCACCCGCGTCGTCGAAGTCCACGTTCCAGCGCTTACGCAGGTCCGCCGCTAGGTCCTTGGCCTTGGGTGACAGATCCGCATTACGCGACAACGGGAGTACCGCCACCTTGACCGGCGCAAGGCGCGGATCAAACCGAAGCACTGTTCGGGTATCGACGCCACCCTTGGCATTGGAGGCTTCATCCTCAGCGTATGAGTCCAACAAGAAGG
This sequence comes from Candidatus Nanopelagicales bacterium, assembly GCA_009694585.1. GTDB lineage: Bacteria > Actinomycetota > Actinomycetes > S36-B12 > S36-B12. The sequence continues at coordinate 2,091 of SHUQ01000024.1, forward strand.
CCAATACCGCGCGCGATAGGCCGGCCGCTGGCTCGATTACGTATGGCACCCAACGCTCGTTCTTCTCTTGATCGAAATACGAAAGATCCGTGCCGGAATGCTGACCGTGCGTGGTCAAATCAAAGTCGGTGCGATTAGCGATACCTTCGAGCTCGGCCCATTCAGAACCAGCAAAGCGGAATCTATATTCAATATCCACGGTGCGCTTGGAGTAGTGGCTGAGTTTTTCTTTGGGATGCTCGAAGAATCGCATGTTCTCTGGATCTATTCCTAGATCCACATACCACTGCCAACGCTGCTCGAGCCAGTATTCGTGCCACTGCTCATCGGTGCCCGGCTCGACGAAGAACTCCATCTCCATCTGCTCGAACTCGCGGGTGCGGAAAATAAAGTTACCCGGGGTGATTTCGTTACGGAAACTCTTGCCGGTTTGGCCAATTCCAAATGGTGGCTTCTTGCGAGCCGCCGTCATGACGTTTAGATAGTTGACGAAGATCCCCTGTGCGGTCTCAGGGCGTAAGTAGTGGACGGCACCGGCATCCTCGACAACCCCGATGGTCGTACGCAGCATGCCATTGAAATCACGCGGCTCGGTGAAATCGCCCTTGGTACCGCAGTTGGCGCAGGTGATGTCGCCAAGGCCATTGACCGGCTCCTTACTGTGCTTGTCTTGATAAGCCTCAATGAGTTGGTCAGCGCGCCACCGCTTATGGCACTTCTTGCATTCGGTCAATGGGTCGACAAAAGCGTTGACGTGACCTGATGCCTCCCAGACCTGAGGGGCCAAGATGATCGAAGAGTCAAGGCCGACCACGTCATCGCGGCCGCGCACCATGTGCTGCCACCACTGCCGGCGAATATTGTCCTTAAGTTCAACCCCATTGGGCCCGTAATCCCAAGCAGATCTGGTGCCCCCGTATATCTCGGAGGACTGAAAAATGAACCCACGCCGCTTGCAGAGATTAACTACGGCTTCAACACGATCGGTTGCCATGTGGCGCTCCTTCTTGAGCGCTGGGCGCGCTCCACTCCGGCTGGCTGTCGGCGGACCCACTAAGTCTAGACGTGGTCTGGTACCGCTCGCTCACCGGCTACTGACCAGCAAGTTGCTGAAGCGCCGAAGTGTCGTCGATCCTGTCGAAATCCAAGTAATGCCACGCCAAAGACCTGCGCACCAAAGGCTTGTCAATCGCGATGATTTGGTCATAGCGCTGGGCAAGATCTGCCATCGACTCCCGTGGACACACTGGCACGGCCAAAGTAAGTGACGCAGGATTCAGTTTCGCGATAGCTGGGGCTGTTACCCGGGAAACCGCCCCCGTTTCAACGCCATCATCAATGACGATCACATGCAAGCCGGTTACGGGAGGCACTTCCAAAACCACCGGCCCGTCATCGGTGCGCAGCACCGGCAAGGCAAGAACTTGAACCCCAAGTTCACGGCCGACCGGCAGCGCCACCGGCACCCCATTTGGAACTACAGCAAGGATCACCACAGGTGACCGCGAGTACTCGGCCCTAACCAGCACAGCAAGTTTCTCGCCCGCATCGCGCAGGTTTTTGAATGACTTCACGAGGGCACCGAGGGGATAACCGGTCCGGCAGCATGGCCCAGGCCAATTGAACCAGCATCGGCGGCCAACCCACTGGCCGAATCAATTACCGAATGCTCGGTGCGGTGGTGCACAACTTCATAGGCCGACGATTCGTCGATCGCCAACGAAAGAAATGGGATCACTGAAACTTTCACTTCAAAGGTAGAAAGCGCTCGACGATAGGCGCCCACATGCTGCCACCGGGAAGTAATCGTCAATAAATCTGGTTCATCCGTCGACTGACCAACGAAAGCTTCGATGAAGCCGCTACAACTCGCCAAGACCGCGATAGCCTTACGCGAGTTGGCGGCAAACTCGGCCACCTGTTCAGCGCCGACCCGAAATCGGCTAATTACCATCAGGCCGGGGGTCGGCGAATTCGCCAAGGCATTAAGGTCAAACACATTGCTGACGCTAGTATGCCCGCGGCTGAAGGTAGGCTGCGGGCACACTCGGAGGGATTCATGGCCAAGACAGATAAGAACAGTGGCGTCCGCGGGCCAAGTGGGCCACCACCTCGTGGGTCACAGCCCGCCCCGAAGGCTAAGAGCCCCAAGGGTGCAGGTAGCGGGCGCCGTGTAATGGAGCGCAAGAGTTATCCGATATTGGTGATGTTGCACCGGGTCCCGCGCTGGCTGCTGGTGATCTTGACCGCACTGGCCCTTTTCCTCGGACTAATCCAAACCGGTGATCTAGCCTGGCTAGGCGGTATCTTGCTGCTGCTCGTGGCGGCCTTCCTCGGCTGGCTGCTAGTGCTCTCCTGGCCAGTCCTTGGATTTGTCGCACGCCTGTTGCGACTGGTCGTGGTGATCGCAGTGGTTGGAATCGCTATCTATAAGTTCATGGGGCGCATTTAATAGCCCTTTTGTTATTGACAATTCTTTTCATTAAGGGTAGTCTTTTTATTAGTTATTGGTGCCTTGCGCTACCAAAACAGATTTCCTTTCGCGTCGATTCGCCTCGAGCGATAGGAAGGTTGGGGCGGGCCTATCGAGGCCCGCCCCAATTTATTGCCCCGCCTGATAACCACCCCTAGTCATAAGGGTTATTAGGTTTTGGAATTTCTTTAATAGTAAGCACCTTCACCAAGGGGATCGAGTTGTCAGTGGCGGTACCACCACCGGCAACCCACTGCCTGAGCACCGTTACCCAGGTATTCTCCGGCAGCGCCACCGCCTCGGGCGGCAGATTGACCGGGCGGCAGCCCCGCTGGTTGGACTCGGTAAAGTCGTGATCCGCTCGGGTCAAGAGCTAGGCTAAGATTTACTAGGGTCAGCATTCGGTATAGCGCCCCCGTAGCGACGATCACGCGAGGCATATATTTCACATGCGTCCCAAAAGTGACGGCGATCAAAATCTGGCCACAAAGTATCGAGAAACACCATCTCGGCGTAGGCCGATTGCCAGAGCAGGAAGTTACTCGTGCGCTGCTCCCCCGATGATCGCACGAATAAATCGACATCAGGCATATCTGGCTCATCTAAGTACCTGTGAAACATCCGCTCGTTGATTTTCTCCGGATCCAACCGGCCTGCTTTTACCTCCTTGGCTATCACTGCTGCTGCGTCCGCTATTTCAGCTCGGCCACCATAGTTGACACACATCGTCAAAGTGAGTTTGGTGTTCTTCGCAGTTAACTGCTCAGCAGTCTCAAGTTCGTTAATGACGCTTCGCCAAAGTTTGGGGCGGCGCCCCGACCAGCGCACCCGAACCCCAAGTTCATGCATCTCATCGCGACGACGACGAATGACATCTCGATTGAAGCCCATCAAGAATTTCACTTCATCCGGAGAACGTTTCCAGTTCTCGGTGGAGAAGGCATATGCCGACAGCCAGCCGACACCAAGCTCAAGGGCCCCTTCAACACAGTCGAATAAACTCGCTTCGCCAGCCTCGTGCCCCGCGGTGCGGGGCAACCCGCGCTCCTTGGCCCAGCGGCCATTGCCATCCATCACGATAGCTACGTGGCGCGGGATTAACTCAATGGGGATTTTCGGGGCGGTGGCTCCGGACGGATGCGGTTTGGGTTGCTTTGGTTTGGGCGCCCGCGTCATGCCCCCATCCAAACATGATCAGCCGAGATCGTGCGATCAACCAAAGGCAACGACCGCAGGCCGCGCTCCAGGTGCCACTGCAAGAAGGCGGCGACTAGCCCGCTGGCCTCACGACGATGACGCTGATCACTTGAGTCAGCCACCGGCCAATCACCGCTAAGTAGGGCGCAGAGAAGTTCAACTGTTGCCGGGGCCGGGGCTGCAGAACTCGGTGGCCGGCAATCAGCGCAAACCATGCCACCTGATTGCACCGAGAATGCCCGATGCGGGCCAGGAGCACTACATCGTGCACAGCCGTCAAAGGACGGTGACCACCCGGCCACAGCAAGTGACCGCAGTAAGTATGAGTCGAGGATCAAACCACCGTCATGCTCATTTGCGGTTAAAGATCGGAGCCCTGAGACTAGTAGCGCGTACTGCTGCACGGCCGGCTCACGTTCTTCAGGGGTTAGTCGCTCTGCGGTCTCAAGCATCGCCGTGCCTGATGTCCACCGGCTGTAATCCCCCGAGAGCACCGCACCATAGGCAGCTAAGGACTCAACCTGGGAAACTGTGTCGAGGGACTTACCTTCATACAACTGAACATCAACGTGGCTAAATGGCTCTAGGCGCGCACCGATTCGACTTGTTGTTTTGCGCACTCCGCGGGCCACACATCGAATCCGGCCGCGGCCACGACTCAAAAGGGTGACGATGCGATCGGCCTCACCCAATTTTTGGGTTCGCAGCACGATGGCTTCGTCACGGTAGAGCGGCACAGCCCATTGTCTCCTAATAAAGGGGCAGGCCAAGGACGCCGCACCCTGTAATTAGAAACCTAACCGCCGTAATTGCTTGGGGTCACGCTGCCAATCCTTGGCCACCTTGACGTGGATCTCCAAGAAGACCTTGGTACCTAGAAGTTTCTCGATTCCGCCGCGGGCGGTGGTTCCGACATATTTCAGGCGCGACCCGCCTTTGCCGATGACAATCGCTTTTTGGCTATCCCGCTCTACATAAAGAAGGGCTCGAATATCGGTCAGGGGACGATCATCAGGACGGCCCTCTCGGAGCCCCATCTCGTCAATTACGACCGCGATTGAGTGGGGTAACTCGTCGGACACCCCCTCAAGGACTGCCTCGCGAATGAGTTCAGCCACCGCTATCTCCAACGGTTCATCGGTTACTTCGCCATCTGGATAGAGCATCGGACCGTCGGGCAACAGCGCCGCAAACTCATCGGCCAAAGTCGTGATGTTCTCACCGCTAAAAGCCGACACCGGCACAATCGATGCCCAGGTACCGTCGAGCTCTGCAGCCAGTTCACCTACCTGGTGCAGATGCTCAGCCAATAACGCGCGCGAGACCGTGTCTGCTTTGGTAACAATGACAACTATCGGAGTGCGACGTAGGGCAATAATTTGCTTCGCAATGAACTTGTCACCGGGCCCGATCTCCTCGTTCGCTGGCAGGCACAGGCCAATAACATCAACGCTGGACCAAGTCTCGCGTACTTCCTCGTTCAGCCTCTCACCAAGCAAGGTGCGAGGCCGGTGCAACCCCGGAGTATCAACAAGAATGATCTGGGCATCTTCACGGGTGAGAATGCCGCGGATCGTACGCCTTGTTGTTTGCGGTCGATCAGAGGTAATTGCCACCTTTTGCCCGACAAGGGCATTAGTCAGCGTGGATTTACCCGCATTTGGCCGACCTACTATCGAAACGAAGCCACTGCGATGAATCACGTCGAAAACCGCTCGAGAATTTCTCCGCTTACCGAGCAACGCAGCACCGGTACTCCAATACCTGCAAAAGCTCGCAGCAATTCCAGATCAACTTTCTCGACACCTAGGACCACAGCCAACTCCAGCCCCTTGGCACCTGCCGCCAACGCTTGTGCGACAGCGAGCTGTATTGCCGAAAGGCGAAACTCACCGGTGCTGACCGAGGCACCCGAATAGGAGCGACCCATGTTGTCACGGACTGCGGCTGCCTCAGCAGCGTCGATCCGGCTTCGGGCACCCTTGGCCAATGTCACCAATTTCGCATCTTCAGTAGTTAGCTCGTTACCCACTAGTACCGCTTTCTAGGTCCGATCCACGCATGTTCTCCACGCGCTCAACCAAGACGGTGCCGATGCGGTGCCGGCGTCCAGCCCCCTGTTCAGCGTTTAGTCGCCAACCCAACACCTCAATCACCGCACCGGGTATTGGAACCCGACCAAGGCGCTTGGCCATCAGACCCAAGACAGTATCGACCCCTTCTTCATCACCATCAATCTCGATACCGACGAGATCGGCGAAATCATCAACGTGCAAGCGCGCGCTCACCCGAAAAGCCCCATCTGGCAATTCGGCGACATCGGGTGCGGCCGTATCGTATTCATCCGCGATCTCGCCAACAATCTCCTCTAAGGCATCTTCGATGGTGACCAGACCGGCGGTGCCGCCGTATTCATCGACCGCAATGGCCATATGAACTCGCGCAGACTGCATATCGCGAAGTAAGGCGTCAACCGGCTTACTGTCGGGTACGAAATACGGTGCGCGCATCAAACTCTCGACCCGCTCGTCGTTTTCGGCTTCGCGGTGCTCGAAAGTTCGCCGCATCATGTCTTTGACATAAACAACTCCGACAACATCATCGGAATTCTCGCCGATTACGGGAATTCTAGAGAATCCTGAACGCAGCCCGAGTGACATGGCCTGCCGAAGTGACTTGGTGCGCTCGATGAACACCACCTCAGTGCGTGGCACCATAACTTCCTTGACGAAAGTATCCCCCAGCTCGAAAACCGAGTGGATCATCTGTCGCTCATCATCCTCAATTAAACTGTCAGCTTTGGCTTGATCAACTAGTTCAAGTAACTCCGCCTGCGACGCAAATGGTCCCTCGCGAAAACCCTTACCCGGTGTTAAGGCATTACCGATGTGAATCAACAAATTCGTCAACGGGCCAAGGACAGCAGCGAGGAAGCGTGCCGGACCTGCCGCACTCATTGCGATTCGCTCAGCATGCTGACGGCCCAAGGTGCGTGGAGCTACCCCTAGGGCCACGTAAGCAATAACAATCATGATGATTACCGCGAACGCCAAAGCCCCACCGACCGGCCACGTTCCGTGTACCGTGAATACGTCATATGACACAAACGTAATTACCGCGGTAGCAGTTACCGTTGCCGAAGTAGATAAAAAGAGAAGGACGTTGACATACCTTGCTCGGTCATCAAGTATCACTAATAATTTCTCGACACGCTTACCTGACTCGCGCTTAATATCTTCGATCCGGCCGCGCGATACCCGATTTATGGCTGTTTCGGCACTTATCAATAGCCCGGCGAATGCGATCAGCGCCAATGTCAGAACGATGCACCAAATATCAACTGCGGTCATCTGGGGCCTGCATTCTGCAGATTCCAGGCCGCCAGTAGCTCATCTTGTAAACCAAACATTTGAGCGTATTCCGCATCGGTCATGTGGTCATACCCAATTAGGTGAAGAACACCGTGGATTGTGAGAAACTGCAACTCTTCATCAAGGGTGCGTAGAAATTCGGAGGCCTGCGCCGCAGCTACTTTCGGGCACAGCACGATGTCACCTAGAAGGCCCGGTTCCGGTTCGACTCCGATAGGGGCGCTTCGCAACTCATCCATCGGAAATGACAAAACATCGGTGGGCCCCGGCTCATCCATCCATTGCACATGCAGCCGGGTCATTTCATCGATTTCAACAAGTCTAATACCTAGTTCTACCTCAGGGTGAATTCGCAACTCAGCAAATAGCAGTCGGGCTAACTTAGTTAGCGCAGAAGTATCACACGGCATCGAACTCTCGTTAGAAACAATTACCGCTAACCCGCTCACCGCCCAAGCCTCACTTAGGCGCCCGCTCAGCGTCATAACGGTCGTACGCCTCAACGATACGTCCAACTAGTTTGTGCCTGACCACATCTCGCGAGGTGAGACGACAGAAAGCCACATCGTCAATGCCTTCAAGGATCTCGCCCACCACTCGAAGGCCGCTGGTGGTGCCGCTGGGCAGATCAACTTGGGTGACGTCACCGGTAATAACCATCGTCGAACCAAACCCAAGCCGGGTTAAGAACATCTTCATCTGCTCAGCCGAGGTGTTTTGGGCTTCGTCGAGAATGATGAACGCGTCATTTAAGGTGCGTCCGCGCATATAGGCAAGTGGTGCGATCTCGATCGTGCCGCTGGTGATCAATCGCGGGATTGAATCTGGATCAATCATGTCGTGCAAGGCATCGTAGAGCGGGCGCAAGTACGGATCGATCTTCTCGGACAAAGTGCCAGGCAGAAAACCCAAACGCTCACCAGCCTCGACCGCTGGCCGAGTTAGGACTATTCGATTCACCCGCTTCGCCTGCAGTGCTTGCACTGCTTTCGCAACCGCAAGATAGGTCTTGCCGGTCCCGGCCGGGCCAATACCAAATACCACCGTGTTGTTATCTATCGCATCAACGTAGCGCTTCTGATTCAAGGTCTTAGCGCGAATTGTGCGCCCTCGATTGCTGAGAATATTTGAAGTCAGCACTTCAGAAGGACGTGCACCTGTGCGCAATAAAGAGATGCTTCGCTCAACTGACTCAGCCGTCAGCGGTTGACCAGAACGCAGTAGTGCCAACATTTCGCTGAAAAATACTTCAATAATGCCTACATCACCCGGGGTGCCGGTCAAGGTAATCTCATTGCCCCGCACCAAGACGTCACACTCGGGGAATGCATTTTCAACAAGTCGCAAAAACTCGTCATCGGAGCCAATCAGCGCCACCATGGATTGTGAATGCGGCACGGTGATCTTGGCCTGAGCTTGAGCACTATCAGGAGCAACTGCACTCATCCCGGTGGCCATTTCAGCGCCCGGCCACCTAGTACGTGGGCGTGTACGTGGTGAATGGTTTGACCACCTTCGTCACCGGTATTCAAAACGATGCGGTAGCCGCTATCGAGTCCTTCGCTCATCGCAACATCAGTGGCCGCATTAAGTAAGTGGCCGGCCAACCGCGGATCCGCACTCGACATCGCCCTGGCATCTGCGTAGTGAGAGGTCGGGATTACCAGCACATGCACCGGTGCTTGCGGCGAATTATCCCGGAAGGCCACTATCTCATCGGTACGCATCACCTCATCAGCTGGGATCTCCCCGGCGACAATGCGGCAGAACAGGCACTGGCTCATGACCTTGATCCTCCCATGACCGGGCCGCCCCAGTTTCGGGCAGCCGACAAAACGGCAACTGCTACGGCTCCGGCCGCCGAGGACCGAAGCACCCCCGGGCCTAAGCACGCCTCAATTGCCCCGGCCGCCCGGAAGATGTCGCGCTCCTCGTCACTGATACCGCCCTCGGGCCCGACGATCAGTACCAAGTTGCTAGTGCCACCGAGATCGGCGATTGGTACATCCAGCACCGAGGCCACCGCCTCCTCATGCAAGACAATGCAGGTGCCCCCCGCTGCAATTAGGTCAGCCACCGCCGTTGTTGTTGCCAATTCACCAAGTACCGGCCAACGCGCCCGCCGCGACTGCTTGGCCGCAGCAGTTAGCGCACCTTGCCACTTATTGCGCGCTTTTTCGATTCGATCCGGGGCCCACCTAGTAAGCGAACGCGCCGCTGCCCAAGGCACAATGACATCAACCCCAACTTGGGTCAGTAAGTCGACGGCAAGTTCACCGTGCTCACCCTTAGGTAGCGCTTGCACCACAGTGGTGCGAAGTTCCGCAAACCCTTCGACCTCAATCTTGGTAACTTGGATTCGAAGGGTGTCCTTGCCGCTGACGATTATCACCGTGCCACGCACTCGCAGGCCGTGCCCATCAACTAATTCGACTTCTTCGCCCACATTAATTCGCAAAGACGAAACGGCGTGGCGACCTTCTTCTCCGGTAAGGGGCACTTCGTCATTGACCTGCACTCGTTGCAAGCCTGCATCATGAATCAGGAAGACTGGGGCACTCACCGCGAGGAGAACGCATCCCTGAGGCGAGTAAATAGGCCGCCTCCTGCATCTGCACCATCATCACCCACACGTACTACATCCTCCGAGCGCAGATCCGCAAGTTGCTTGAGTAACATGATTTGTGGTTCGTCAAGCTTGGTAGGAATCTCCACATACAGATGAATATAGAGATCACCGCGGCCACCGCCGCGCAGCCTGGCCGCCCCAAGCCCACGTAAAGTAAGAATCGACCCGGGTTGAGTACCGGGCCGCACATCGACCTCTTGCTCACCGTCAAGGGTGTCGAATTTTACGGTGGTGCCAAGCGCCGCCGCGGTCATCGGCAAAGTCACTGCACAATGCAACTCATCGCCTTGGCGTTCAAACACCGGATGCGCTTGCACCAGCACCTCGACATATAGGTCTCCGGCCGGCCCGCCATTGGGCCCAACCTCGCCCTCACCGGTCAACTGAATTCGCGTACCGGTATCGACTCCCGGTGGCACTTTGATGGTGATCGTGCGACGCGTTCGCACTCGCCCATCACCGGCGCACTCGTGGCAGGGATGCGGGATCGTGCTACCGAAGCCTTGGCAGGTTGGGCACGGGCGCGATGTCATGACCTGACCTAAGAAGGAGCGTTGCACCTGTTGAACCTCACCTCGGCCCTTGCACATGACACAGGTGACAGCTTCGCTATCAGAAGCTGTGCCCTGACCATCACAGGATGCGCAGCGAGCAGCGGTATCTACCGTGATGTCTTTGGTCTCGCCGAAAACTGCAGCGGCGAGGTCGATTTGAATTCGGATCATCGCATCTTGACCGCGGCGAGATCTGGTGCGCGGCCCGCGCTGCCCACCACCACCACCAAAGAATGCATCCATAATGTCGCCGAAATCAAAACCTTGGGAGAACCCGCCACCACCACCGCTACTACTCAGCGGATCACCGCCGAGGTCATACATTTGGCGTTTTTCTGGATCACTTAGCACTTCATAAGCCGCGGTGATTACCTTGAATCGCTCCTGACTTTTCAGGTCGGGGTTCACGTCAGGATGTAACTCGCGAGCTAGCTTTCGGTAGGCCTTTTTGATTTCATCTGGGTTAGCATCGCGCGCGACTCCTAGGAGGGCGTAATAGTCAGGGCCCGCCGGGCTCATTGCTCGTCCAAAATGCGGCCCACATATTGCGCGACCGCTTGGACCGCTGCAATGTTGCCCGCGTAATCCATGTGTGTTGGCCCAACAACTCCCAGTGAGGCCACCGATGAATCACCAATTCCATACCGCGCGGTCACCACCGAAGTCGACTCCATCCCCTCGACCGGATTCTCATGCCCGATTCGCACTGTGACCGCTGTGTTGGCTGAAGACTCGCCAAGGAGCCGCAACAGCACTACCTGCTCTTCGAGTGCTTCAAGTACAGGTTGAATGGACAGCGGGAATGCGTCGCCGTAACGCGCAAGGTGCGCCGTGCCACCAAGTACCACGCGTTCGTCAATTCGTTCAGTAACCGCATCTAGTAATGTCGCCTGAATTATTGTGACCAACTGCTGCATCTCAACCGGGAATTGTGCACTGAAAGATAGGAGTATCTCTGGAATTGCGGAAAACGACTGGCCGCTAACCGCGACTAACAGCCGTGCGCGGATATCACCAAGGGCGATCTCACTAATTGGAGATGCACATTCAATAGTGCGCTGCTCCACGCGACCGCTGTCAGTAATTAGCACCATAATCAAACGTGTGGTACTCAAGGCAATGAGTTCAATGTGGCGCACGCTGCTTCGCGACAGCGTCGGGTACTGCACCAAGGCCACCTGCTTGGTTATCTGAGCGAGTAGGCGCACCGTACGAACCATGACGTCATCAAGGTCAACTGAACTGTCCAAGAACTCCTGAATCGCCCGGCGCTCAGGTGAGCTCAGCGGCTTTACGCCAGAAAGTCGGTCAACGAAAAGTCGGTAGCCAAGGTCAGTTGGCACCCGCCCAGCACTGGTATGCGGCTGCGCGATGTAACCCTCTTCCTCAAGTGCTGCCATGTCATTTCGGATCGTTGCTGGCGACACCCCGAGGTGGTGCCGTTCAACCAAGGCCTTTGAGCCCACGGGCTCATGGGTCGCCACATAGTCCTGGACGATGGCCCGCAGCACAGCTAGGCGGCGATCCTCCAGCATGTGCACCTCCTTGGCCACGTAATCGCTAGCACTCCAGACTTGTGAGTGCTAACACTACGCCCTGTGCGGATTTGTGCCCAAAATACATCGCCTGAATTTCCACCCAACATTCATCCGCCCTTCACCGACTCATCCCAGCCCTGAAATCTCGGCGCGGAAGGGTAAACCCATGGAAAACCGCTTAGGCGTAATCGATTTCGTCCCCGATGGGGCCATCCAAGCGGACTTGGCCGCACCCACAGGTACCGATAACCAAGCTCACACCGGTAATCACATTGCGCTGCATGACCCTGACGTCAAGGCACTGCTTCGTATCGCCACCTTGTGGAATATCGCCATCGCGAGTAACCGCACCACCGCCGACATGATCATCACTTCACCACTATTTGCCAGTGGCTATCGTCGAACTACCCCAACAATGTGTAGCACCTGATTCCGGCGGCAATTTATCCAACCAGGTCACGAATGATTGCATCAGCAAGAAGTCGGCCCCGTGCTGTGACAACGAGTCGGCCAGCTGCCAGCGCCACCTCATCGAGCAGCCCGTCACTTACTAATTTGGTGATGACTTCAGGGTTGATATCGCCGGCGGCTGCCAGTTCCAGCCCGGCCGCGGTTCGAAGGCCCAGCATTACGGTCTCCATTTGGACTTGCCCAACTGTCAACACTTCACGCTGCTCAACAGGTGACTCACCAATCGATAACTTTTCGGCGTACGAACGCGGATGCTTGACATTCCACCAGCGCACTCCAGATTGATGGCTGTGAGCACCGGGCCCAATACCCAACCAATCATCATTGCGCCAGTAGTGCATGTTGTGTTGGCACTCACCACCAGGCTGGGCCCAGTTCGAAACTTCATACCAAGTAAAGCCGCGTTCAGCAAGAAGCTTGTCCACTAATTCATAGCGGTGGGCGGCCGTTTCGTCATCAGGTCGAGGCACCGCCCCCGCTGCAACTTGACGGGCCAGTGGCGTATTCGGCTCGACGATGAGCGTGTAGGCGGAGACGTGATCAACACCAGCCCCGGTGACAAGTTCAACAGATGCCAGCAGATCACCATCAGATTCACCGGGTGTAGCAATGATCAGATCCGCGCTGATTTGTTCGAATCCCGCACTCCTTGCCATAGCAATGGCGGCGGCGGCCGCACCAGCGGTGTGCGTGCGATCCAAAATTTTAAGGACATTCGGCGCAGCGCTTTGTACCCCGTAAGAGATTCGAGTGAATCCGCCGGCAACCAGTTGGTCGAGTTTGGCTTGATCAACGCTGTCAGGATTTGCTTCGGTGGTCACTTCGGCACCTGGAACCAGCCCAAACTCTGACTTGATGGTGTCAAGGACTCCGACCAAGGCTTGGGCGCTGAGCAATGTCGGAGTGCCACCGCCAATGAACACGGTTTCGACCGCGCGCCGGTCTAAACCCAACTCGCGGGCCGCCAGCTGCACCTCAGAAATTAGCACCTGATCAAAGGTATCGCGCTGCACTTGCTCACCTAGATCAGTTGCGGTGTAGGTATTAAAATCGCAATAGCCGCATCTACTTGCGCAGAAGGGCACGTGCACATAGATCGATAAGGGACGCACAGCCTGCTTATTTCTTAGAATTGGTGTCAGACGTCGAAAGGGCAGCGATGAAGGCCTCCTGCGGCACTTCAACTCGTCCCACCATCTTCATCCGCTTCTTGCCTTCCTTTTGCTTCTCCAGCAATTTTCGTTTACGAGTGATATCGCCGCCGTAGCACTTGGCTAGTACGTCTTTTCGGATCGCCCGAATAGTCTCGCGGGTGATTACCCGTGACCCGATTGCCGCTTGGATCGGCACCTCGAATTGCTGACGTGGAATGAGCTCCTTGAGCTTGCCGGTCATCATCACCCCGTAAGCCATGGCCTTATCCCGATGCACGATTGCGCTAAATGCATCTACAGCATCACCGTGCAGCAAAATGTCGACTTTGACAAGATCGGCCTCCTGCTCACCCGTCAATTCATAATCCAGCGATGCATAACCGCGCGTTCGTGATTTCAATTGATCGAAGAAATCGAATACGATCTCAGCAAGTGGCAGCGTGTAGCGCAACTCAACTCGGTCTTCGGATAAATAATCCATCCCCAGCATTAGACCGCGCCGCTGCTGGCACAACTCCATCACTGTGCCCACAAATTCACTGGGCAAAATTACGGTGCCACGAACTACCGGCTCGAAAATCTTGTCGACTTTTTGTGTCGGGAACTCACTCGGGTTCGTGACGACCAACTCGACACCTTCGTCATTGAACACCCGATAGACTACGTTCGGCGCGGTCGAAATCAAATCTAGGTTAGCCTCACGTTCTAAACGTTCACGCACAATTTCCATATGCAGCAATCCCAAGAACCCGCATCGAAATCCAAATCCCAGCGCCAGCGATGTCTCAGGCTCATAAACCAAAGCCGCGTCATTGAGCTTCAACTTGTCGAGGGCGTCGCGCAACTCCGGATAGTCCGAACCGTCGATTGGGTAGAGACCGGAGAAAACCATCGGTTTCGGGTCGCGGTAACCACCGAGGGCTTGAGTCGCGCCGTGTTGAGCGGTCGTGACAGTATCGCCGACCCGTGATTGCCTGACATCTTTCACGCCGGTGATGAGGTAACCCACCTCCCCAACGCCAATACCCTTACCGGGTACCGGCTCGGGCGAAATGACCCCAACTTCGAGCAACTCATGAACCTCGCCGGTCATCATCATCTTGGCACGGTCACGAGTGGCAATACGACCGTCAATCACCCGGACATAGGTGACGACGCCACGATAGGTGTCGTAGATCGAATCGAAAATCAGCGCGCGGGCCGGCGCATCAGCATCACCTGTCGGGGCCGGAATATCTCGAACGATGCGTTCAAGTAACTCAGGTACCCCCATGCCAGTCTTGGCTGAAATCCGCATTACGTCATCAGGATTGCAACCAATAATGCGCGCCAGCTCAGCCGCGTATTTTCCCGGTTGAGCAGCAGGTAGGTCGATTTTGTTAAGCACCGGCACAATGGTCAAATCATTTTCTAGCGCCAAGTACAGATTGGCCAGGGTCTGCGCCTCAATGCCCTGAGCGGCATCAACAACCAAAACCGCCCCTTCGCAAGCAGCAAGTGATCGCGAGACTTCATAAGTGAAGTCGACGTGCCCGGGAGTGTCGATAAGGTTCAAAACATAGTCGTGGCCATCTTCGCCTCGGTAGGGCAGGCGGACCGCCTGTGACTTGATGGTGATGCCCCGTTCCCGCTCAATATCCATCCGGTCGAGGTACTGGGCCCGCATGGATCGGGCGTCGACCACCCCGGTCTGCTGCAGCATCCGATCTGCCAGCGTTGATTTTCCGTGGTCGATATGGGCAATAATGCAGAAATTCCGGATAACCGTTGGGTCGGTGGCACCGGGCTGCGGGAGCGGCACTTGGGGTCCTTTAGGTCGAGCGGTTCGGCGGGCGGCTGTGCGGGCATAGGTTAAAACCGGGATCCGATTTGGGGTCTGGCCCAGCCTACGGGTAGCCTTGGGCCGCGCCCGCATCCGTGAGGGCTAAAGCTTCATCCCAGACCCCAGACCAGAAAGTTGTCCCGTGGCGAACATTAAGTCGCAGATCAAGCGTAATCGGACCAATGAGAAGGCCCGTGAGCGCAATAAGGCCGTTAAGTCCTCTGTCAAGACGGCAGTGCGCAAGTTCCGCGAAGCAGCAGATGCTGGCAAGACCACCGAGGCCAAGTCCTTGGCCCGCGATGCGAACAAGGCCCTAGACAAGGCAGCCAGCAAGGGTGTTATCCACGCCAATCAGGCAGCCAACCGCAAGTCGTCGATCACCAAGCGTGCTGACGCCCTGTAACTAGGCCCACTTAAGTAGGCAAGTTTCATAAGTTCAGCCCGAGCGACGCGCTGAAGTCAACATCACAAGTCTTTCTAGGGCCAGCAGTTTCTGCTCGGCATCCAAACTCGAGCCAATCTTCACTCCACCTTTGACCGCGCCATCGGCGTCGGCGAGCGCAACTGCCGCGGCGGCCAAACGTCGCTGATCACCACTCCACTTGGACCACTGCTGACGTAAAGTTTTGACTTTCCAGGGCGGCACGCCAATGGCCTTGGCAACATCCAAATCCGATGCGGCTGCCATTCCGCCAACACCTACCAAGGTGCGCAGCCCACTTGCCATCGCCAGCACCGTAGGCACCCCGACATCGTCAGAGGCCTCCATCGCCCAGCGAAGGGATCGCAGCGCCTCAATTGACCGCTTATCCCAGACGGCGTCCGAAATGGTGTAGCCGGCGACGTCGGCAACTCCAATGAAATAGGAGTTGATGTCAGCGATCGCGATTGGATCGTGATCAACATCGCTGCACAGTTGCGAGATCGCGCCAACCAAGAGGCGAAGATCGTGGCCGATGGCGTCATACAGGGCCGTTAGCGCATCAGATGTCATCGAACGCTTATGCAGCCTTACCTCACGGTTTAAGAACTCGATGGTGGCTTTGCCCTTCTTCAAAGCTTTGCAGTCAATCTCGGTGCCACCCGATGCGCGCAGAGCATCCAGCAGGTTCTTACCTTTGACGCCGCCAGGATGGGTCACGATCAGCCAGGCATGTTCCGCCGGCTCGGCGATGAAGCCGCGCAATGCCGCATCAACTTCATCACTTGCTCCATCAATGCCGGTAACAATGAGCACCGTGGCATCACCAAAAAGATTTGGTGATATCGCATCGCGAATTAAGGCACCACCGTCATCAGAATTGGCGGAGATCGTGACCCGCTGGGCACTTGGATCAAGGATGCGAATTGCCGCGCAGGTGTCGGCCACCGCCCGATCAACCAGCATCGGCTCATTGCCGGCTGCGATTGTTATCCGAGTGGGCGCCATAGGTGGCCAGCATGCCAGAAGCGCCCGTTCGCGCCCACTAACTACCCCGGCCCACTAAACCGAGCTGCCCGCCGGCGCCAGTAACCACCGCGAGATCACCTTGCTCATCGGTGCGGCCAATGAGGGCACCTAGCTCCTGCCACGCCGAAATGGTTTCCGGTGCTGGATGCCCATAAGTGTTCCCCCGACCAACGCTGATCACCGCCAGGCGACCATGGGTCCAAGTGGCAAATCGCGGATGCTGGTAGCGCGACCCATGATGGGGCACTTTGACGACGTCAACGTTCATATTCGGGTTCGCGGCCATGATCGCACCTTGAGCCTCAGGTTCGATGTCACCCGCCAGCAGTATTCGCACACCAGCAATCTCAACGAGCAGCCCCACGCTCGCGTTATTAGGCACCGAGCCGGCCTGGATTACCCGAGCCGGCCACAACACTTGCCATGTTAAATCACCAACTTTGCGAACCTCGCCTAGTTGTACCAGCTGAGAAGCCAGACCAACCTCGTGGAGCCAGCTGTCGACCAGTTGCGCTTCATCGGGTGGATCACGCACGATTGTGGTGTAGACGGCGCCGATGGACCGCCCGGCGAGTACGCCTGGTAACCCGTTGACGTGATCTGCGTGGTAGTGGGTCAGCACAATCGCTGAAATAGTGGTCACCCCTAGATCCCTCAAGCAGCTATCAATCAGTTCCGGGTTCGGGCCCGCATCCACCAACACATAAGCCGAAGCCGACGCGCGCAGTACCAGCGCATCACCCTGCCCAATATCGCAGGCCACGAGCAGCCAACCAGGTGGTGGCCAGCCATGTTTATGAGGTGGTGCGAATGTCAGCAAGCTAATGACACAGATAGCGGCGCTGATTGCCGTCACGATTACTTGCTTCGGCGGCCCACCCGGCCAGCGATTTTTAGTGAACCGGCGCAGCAAAATTATAATTACGATGGCAGGGAAAAGCAGCGCCACGCCGGCCCAGCCACTCGGCCAGGGCAACGTAGCAAGCGGCAACGAACTGCAAGTTAAGGCAACTTGGGCGATCCAACCAGCGGGCCAGGATGCTAGGTGGCCAATGAAACTTGCCAGCGGTGGGCTAATCAGTGAAACGAAGGCCGCCAACAGCCCAAGCACTGTCACCGGTGCCACGGCGGGCATTGCCAGCAAATTCGCAGGTAGCGCCACCCATCCCACACTCGTACCCATTGCTACTAGCAATGGCAGTGTCGCAAGTTGCGCAGCCGCGGTGATTGAGGTTGCTTCGCGAAGTGCCGGTGGCCACCGCGCGCACCAGCGCTGGTTCGACAACCACTTTTCGATCAATGGGGAGAGCAAGATGAGCCCTGCCGTCGCTGCGACCGAGAGTGCAAAACCCCACGACACCGCCAAACCCGGAGAGATCACGATTAATACGATTACCGCGGTCGATAGGACTGCAGGCCCACCTCGGCGGCCACCGGCCAGCATGCCAACAAGGACCACCGCACCCATTACGGCAGCACGCATGACACTTGGCTGCGGGCGCACCAAGATTACGAAATACGTTAGGGAAATAAGTGCGAAAACAATTCGCCCTGGCAGCCGTAGCCGCAATAAGCGCACAATTGCAAGTACCACGACCAAGACAATTGCGACGTTACCCCCTGACACGGCGGTCAAGTGTGATAGCCCGGATTTTTGCATTGCGTTATCTATTTCATCGGACTGTAAAGATTCGTCACCAACAGCAAGGCCCGTGACAAGTGCAGCGGCGTTGCGACCGGAACCTTCGACACTGGCGCGTAACCCAGCGCGCATCGAAGTTGCGACCGCATCGACCGGGCCGGCAATGTCAATTATTTCGATTTGATCAGCGCTGTTAACGTTTAATTGCGCTGCCGAATCATTGAGCCAGGGAGCAGCCAGCTGCCCGGTCACTTTAATCTGCGTGCCCGACGGCGGCACGCCATCGCCACCAGGAATACGAATAACGATCGGTATCCCGATGGCTACTACCTGGCCTCGTGCGCCGATTTGTGAGGTGTTGACCCGTAACTGGATCGTGGTGGCCGCCTGCCAAGCGGCCTGCGCACGTGAGGTCTGTCGCTGAGCGTCGCCGTTGATGGTGCCGTTGACGGTCGCCGTAGCGCCAGCATCAACCCAGCCGGCCAACGGCTGCGCGGTGAGCGCAAGAATTTGCCAACTGGCCGCTGCGACTCCAACAGCAAGCCCGAACACACCGGTGCGGAGCAAAGTGGCACGATCCCGGCCCAAGCGCGGTGCAAAAAGCCACACCGGCCCCAGTACAAAGATTGCGGCGAGCAGAACTACTGACGTTTGCTCGTGCCGTTCGACAAGTTGCGGAACTGCATTAGCCGAAAGCACTACGGCTACTGCGCCCACCCAAGCCGCCCCGGCCGGCAGCAGTAGGCGCAGATCGATCAAACGCGAACCAAGGGGCGGATCTGCTCAAGAATCGACGGCCCAATGCCAGTTACTTCGCCAAGTTCGTCAATACTTCGAAATACCCCGTTTGTCGTGCGCCAG
>SHUQ01000025.1 GCA_009694585.1 Candidatus Nanopelagicales bacterium
ACGACGAGGGCCATCTTGCGCGAGGCCTCGTCGATCATCTCGCCGCCGAGCATGACGGCGCCCTTTGCGCCACCAGCGGCCGAGGTGTAGTAGTCGTAGGCATCAAGAATCATTTCGGCTTTGTCGTAGTCACCTTGGCGCGGTGAGAAGATTTCATTGGCTGCATCCAACTGCCCGGGGTGCAGCACCCATTTGCCATCAAAGCCCAGCGCTGCTGCACGACCGGCAACGCGGCGGAAGCCGTCAACATCCTTGATCTGCAGATACGGGCCGTCGATCGCCTGCTTGTCGTACGCGCGGGCCGCCATCAGGATTCGCATCAGGATGTAGTGATAAGCGTCACCGACGTCATAGCCGGGGGGCTGCTCACCAACAACAAGTGACTTCATGTTGATACTGGCCATGAAATCCGCCGGGCCGAAGATCAGCGTCTCCAACCGAGGGCTCGCCTGTGCGATCGCGTCGATGTTGATCAGGCCCTTGGCGTTCTCGATCTGCGCCTCGATCCCAATCCGCCCGACCTCGAAGCCGTTGCTCTTCTCGATCTGGGTCAGCAGCAGGTCAAGAGCAACAACTTGATCTGCGGTCTGCACTTTGGGAAGCATTATGCAATCTAAGTTCGGGCCGGCACCTTCAACAACTTCGACCACATCTTGATAAGTCCACTGAGTTGTCCAGTCATTGACCCGCACCGAACGCACCTTGCCTTCGTACCCGCCCTCATTAAGGGCAGCGACAATGTTCTTACGCGCCTCGGGCTTGGCAATCGGCGCTACGGCGTCCTCAATGTCCATGAAGATCTGATCCGAGGCCAGGCCTCGAGCCTTATCGAGCATCTTGGGACTGCTGCCCGGTACTGCGAGATTCGAGCGACGCGAACGCAGCACTCTTGGCGTAGACATTCCAATGGGCGTTGTCATTTATCCTCCTAGGGACAAGGTGAGCGTACCGACCATGTGAGCAAGCGCCTACTCGAAACCTAGATTGGTGGGCTCTCTGTGGGCACTGTCACACTGCTGGACCTAATCACCATTACTAGTCCAATAAACATCAAGGCAACCGCCGGGATGATGCCGAGGGGCGGAATCTGACCCAACCAGACGGCAGCCACCAAAGTTGAGCCGGGCATCTCAAATAGAATTGCCAGCGAAACCAGTGTCGCCGAAGTGGTCGCAAGGACTTTGTTGATGAGGGTGTGCCCAAGAAGCTGGGCACCAACCGTCAAAGCCAAGATCAGGAGCCAATCCCGCAGGCTATAGCCCGCCAACGGCACCCTGAGCACCAAACACATGACAATAAGTAGCGCTCCGGCACTGGCGTAAACCCCAAATGTCGTTACTGACGTCGAAACACTCTGGCGGGCCTGCTCCGCGACCGTGACATAGGCGGCCGCGAGCATCCCGCCCAGTAACGCCAAACCATCGCCAATCAAGTGTCTTGGGTCGACGGTGAAGTCAATTCCAGTCAAAATCAAGATCCCGACCAGGGCGACAACGATGCCGAACCAGGCCTGCCTGGGGATCTGCACACCGCGTAATCGAGCCAAAAGGGCAGCCCAGATCGGTTGGGTTGCCACCAACGCCGTGGACGAGGCCACCGTGGTGAACCGCAAGGACGGAATCCAAGCGGCAAAGTGCGCCCCCAGCAACAGGCCGGCGAAGACCATGAACTTGACCTCGCGTCGGCTCAGTCCCCCTAGGGCCCGAGGCTGGCGGATCATGACCCAAACCCCGGTCGCCCCCGAACCTAGGAAGCAGCGCCAGAAGGCAATGGCTAGAGCGGGAGCGGCGATAACGGTGATGATCGGGCCAGAGGTGGAGATGAAAATGATGGCCACCCCCAGCCACGCTAGGTCCACGGCCGGGGGTCGGCCGAGGGTAGTTGCTGGCGGTGGGGCGGTGGACACGCCAGCGACGGTAGCCTTCGGTCGTGACGACCAGCACCGCGACCCGTGTTTTCCTGGCCCGCTTGGCCGGTCTTGGGGTTTTTGACCCCAATGGCGACCAACTGGGCAAGGTCCGCGATGCCATCGTGGTGCTGCGTAGCGGCAATAACCCACCAAGGCTTACCGGCCTAGTTGTCGAGGTGCAGCCGCGCCGGCGCATCTTCGTCCCGATGACCAAAGTAACCAATATCGATACCGGCCAGATCATCGTCACCGGCACCGTTAATCTGCGTCGTTTCGAACAGCGGCCCAATGAAACGCTGGTAACTGCCGAGATTCTCGACCGCACCGTTGAACTAATCGCTGGTGGTGAGCAAGTCTCAGTACTCGATATGGCAGTCGAGCAAAATCGCACCCAGGACTGGTTGGTGTCACAGCTTTTCGTGCGCAAAGGCGGGCACGGATTTAGGCGTCGTGGAGAACGCCTAATTGTTGATTGGCCAGAGATCCACGGCTTGTCGCTACCCGGGTCTGACCAACCGGCAGAACTACTCCTTGCCAGTCTTGATTCACTTCCTGCTGCGGATATCGCAGCGGTATTGCATGACCTAACCCCAAAACGCCGACTTGAAGTTGCGCGCGAATTAGACGACGAGCGACTTGCTGACGTTTTAGAAGAACTGCCTGAAGATGATCAAGTTGAAATTTTGCAGATGCTCGAAGCTGAGCGGGCTGCTGACGTCCTGGAGGAAATGGACCCTGACGATGCCGCCGACTTGATCTCCGGCCTGCCCAAAGACCAGGCAGAAGACCTGCTCGAGCGCATGGAGCCCGACGAAGCTGAGGATATTCGTCGTCTCTTGACTTATGACGATTTCTCCGCCGGCGGCATGATGACAACTGAACCCGTGGTCTTGCCCGCCGATGCCACCGTCGCCGACGCTCTCGCTCACATCCGAAACTCCGATCTCTCCCCGGCACTTGCGTCCCAGGTTTATGTGACCCGCTCACCGACCGAAACGCCGACGGGTAAGTACTTAGGGACTTGTCATTTTCAGCGCCTATTGCGCGAACCGCCGGCAACGATGGTTTCGTCCATCGTGGATACCAAATTAGTGCCGATCGGCCCGCACGTGAGCCTTGCCGATGTCGCTCGCACCTTTGCGGCCTATAACCTCGTGGCCCTCCCGGTTGTCGATGAAAACAACCGACTCCTTGGTGCGGTAACTGTTGATGACGTCATCGACCACATGCTCCCCGGCGACTGGCGCGAAACCGAGATCCACGGCGGTGAGTATCATGGCTAAGCCAGCACCGCGCCGCCAGTCGAGCTTGGATCAACCACTTGAGCGCGGATTACATCTGCGCGGCTCATATGATCCCGAACTTTTTGGCCGGCTCTCCGAACGAGTGGCCAGGCGCATCGGGTCATGGGCCTTCATCGCGTGGATGACGGTGGTTGTCGTGGGTTGGGTAGCCTGGAACTCGTTGGCGCCGGTCGACTGGCGAGTTGATCCGTTCCCGTTCATTTTCTTGACTTTGCTGCTCTCGCTCCAAGCTTCATACGCGGCCCCCCTGATCTTGCTCGCCCAATATCGGCAGGCCGACCGCGATCGCGTGCAATACCAAGAAGATCGCGCCCACACCGAGCGCCTGTTAGCCGATAGTGACTACCTAGCCCGTGAGATCGCGGCACTTCGCCTGGCCATCGGCGAAGTCGCAACCCGCGACTATGTACACGGTGAAATCCGCGACCTGCTGGCCGATTTGACCCACCAGCTAGATCTGGCCAATCCGCAACCTGAGGAACCTGCGTAGTCTGTCGGTATGAGCGTTGACCTAGCAGCAATTCACCTTGCCCTCGCCGATGTAAAAGACCCTGAGATAAACCGCCCGATCACCGAGATCGGGATGCTCAAAGGCGTTGAGTGTTCGAAAAAGGGCGTAGTTACGGTAACCGTTTGGTTGACCATCAAGGGCTGCCCGATGCGCGACACCATAACCGAACGGGTAACAAATGCGGTTAAGCCCATCCCGGGGGTAACCGGGGTCAATGTGGTGCTCGATGTGATGGGCGACCAACAGCGCGCCGACCTGAAGAAGTTGCTACGCGGCCATGACTCGCGCGAAATTCAATTCGCCCAGTCTGGATCCCTGACACGGGTCTATGCAATTGCTTCAGGCAAGGGCGGTGTCGGAAAGTCATCGGTGACGGCGAACCTCGCCGTCGCAATGGCCGACATGGGCTTGGCGGTCGGGCTGGTCGATGCCGATATGTACGGGCACTCAATACCGCGCATGCTCGGTACCACCGCCGAGCCCAACATGGTCGAAGGCATGATCATGCCGCCGATGGCATTTGGGGTTCGACTTATCTCGATGCTGGCTTTCAAGCCGGGTGGAGTCACCCAACCGGTTGCTTTCCGCGGACCCATGCTGCATCGGGCACTTGAACAATTCCTCTCTGATGTGTGGTGGGGTGATCTAGACGTCCTGCTCCTTGACCTGCCGCCGGGCACCGGCGACATCGCAATTTCCACCGGGCAGTTGCTCCCCGACTCCGAGATTGTGGTCGTCACCACTCCGCAACCAGCCGCGGCAGATGTCGCGGTGCGTGCCGGCACACTCGCCGAACAGACCAAGCAAAAAGTTGCCGGAGTCATTGAGAACATGAGTGGCTTCCCGTGCTCGCATTGTGGTGAACCACTTGATCTCTTCGGGAGCGGTGGTGGCACTTTGGTTGCCGAACAATTATCAGCTGTATTCGGTAAGTCCGTGCCACTACTTGGCAAGATCCCGTTTGATGTGGCATTGCGCGAAGGCGGTGACTCAGGTTCACCATTGGTACTCAGCCGGCCCGATGCACCTGCCTCACTGGCACTTCGTGAGATCGCGAGCACCTTGGGCTTGAAGCCGCGGGGCTTGGCCGGAATGAACTTAAGCCTTACTCCGGCAACGCGCTAGGTAGCGTCAGGATCAAATACCGGGCGGGCCGCGGGGCTCGAGTCGGGGTTGGCCTTGGTCGGCTTTACCTCGGCCGGCTCATCATCGTTAAATAAACCCGCTACCAATTTACGCGGATGCAGATCACCTATACTGCGCACTGACTCCATCGTCTCGCTCATATCTAGGCCGGCGGAGTCGGCAAGATCTCGTTTAGCGCCCGATGCCATCTCCCGGAGTTGACGCGCCAAGCGTCCGGCGTCAGCGGCAGCCTTCGGCAGCCGCTCCGGCCCGAAAATCAACAGCCCTAGGACGGCCAAGATCATGATCTCGCCGATCCCGATATCGAACATAGGTGGAGACTAGCCGGCTAACTGGCTTCGGCGGAGCCCAAGGTAAGAGTTACCTCCCGCGTGACCCCACCACGAAGGAAACTAATCACCACCGGGTCACCTGGCGCATACTCACGAATTGCCACCACCAACTCGGTGGAGTCGTTGATCACTCGAACACCGAGTTTGACGATGATGTCACCCTTGAGCAACCCCGCGTCATCAGATGGCCCACCCTTATTAACCGCACCGACCTTAGCACCGTCTTCGGTGAAGGTCAGATCAAGGGTTACGCCAATTACCGGAGTACGTGCAGAGCCGGTAGCGATGATCTCCTCAGCGATGCGCTTTGCGGAGTTTACCGGGATGGCAAAACCCAAACCGATACTGCCGCCCTCGCCACCACTAATTAACGTGGCGATTGCGGAGTTGACGCCAATAACGCGGCCGGCAGCATCGAGTAACGGACCTCCTGAGTTACCTGGGTTGATCGCCGCATCGGTTTGAATGGCATTGATGTATGAAATATCGCCCTCGGTGCCAGCGGTGACCGGACGATCAAGGGCGCTAATGATGCCGTAGGTCACTGTGCCGTCAAGGCCTAGTGGTGCGCCGATGGCAATTGCCGAATCGCCGACAGCAATGGCCGCCGAGTTACCCAAAGTCACCGGTCGCAGTCCGGCCTCCTTGACTTTGACAACTGCTAGGTCATAAGCCTCGTTGGTGCCGACCACCGTGCCCTTTACTTTGGTGCCGTCATTGAATACGACGGTGATCTTGCCCTCTTTGCCAGCAAGGTTCACGACATGGTTATTGGTTAAAATGTAGCCATCAGGACGCAACACAAAACCTGAGCCACTACCTGAATCCGCTGAACCTTCGACCAGGATCGAAACCACCGACGGCAGCACCGCCGAAACAATGCCCGAGATCGATTGGTCGGCGCGCGGTGAAGTATCGACCCCGGACTGCGTCAACGGCACCACAGCAGCAACCGTTGTAGTCGAAGCGATGCTGTCGTCAACCGACTGGCCGATGAGGTACCCGCTGAGCCCGGCAACCAGCCCGACAACCAGTGCCGTAATGCCCGCGACTAAGACGGTGGCGAAAAATCCAAGGCCGCGTCTGGGCTCCCGGCGCACCGCCGACTGAATTGCCGGATCCGCTGGTGGCGCGGTCACCATTGGCGGGGGGGTCGCCGAAATCGGCTCCGGTAGTGGGGCACTTTCAGGTGCCATTGGGTCAATGCTCATGCTCATCTGCTCCTCGTATCTGGGCTAAGGCTAGGCTGCTGGCAATCCAATGCCAGCGGAGGTGCACAATTACCAGCAATCAGCACGAATCATCGCGTCATACATCGACTCCACCCACTACCGCGTCCTGGGCATATGCCGAGGATTGGCTCGATGAGGATGAGCACATCCGTGCCGCCCGCCGGCGAGCTGTTGAACTCGGCTGCACCCCGGTCACTCGGTCCACCGCGGCCGTCCTGCGCCTACTAGCAACCGCAATAGGTGCCCAGACGGTGGTTGAGATCGGCACCGGCACCGGGGTCTCGGCTGCGGCACTGCTGTCGGGCATGACCGTGGACGGGATTTTGACTTCGATCGATATCGAGGCTGAAAACCAGCGGGTGGCCCGCGACACCCTCACCGAATTGGGCTATGACCATGTGCGTGCCCGGTTGATCGCCGGCCGGGCCCTTGAAGTTCTCCCCCGGCTCGCCGATCAGGCCTACGACCTAGTTTTTGTCGACGGCGATAAAGCCGAGTATCCAGCAATCTTGAATCAGGCTAGTCGCCTGCTGCGCTTAGGTGGCATCTTGGCTTTCGACAATGTGCTCTCCAACGGCCGGGTAGCCGACCCGGGCCAGCGCGATGCCGAAACCGCCGCCCTGCGCGATGTCGCCCATGCACTGCGCGATGACGAACACTGGGTGCCAGCCCTGATGACAATCGGTGACGGCCTGCTCGCTGCAGTGCTGCGTGGCGAGGCCGAGTAAGACCTTCAACAAAATATCGAGGTGGCAACCCAATTGGGCTGTCACCTCGATATTAAGTAGCTTTGGCTCTCCCCTAGACGAAAACCGCCAACAGTTTGTCACCAAGTTCGCGGGCTTCGTCCGCCTTAAGCTCGACGACGAGTCGTCCGCCGCCTTCGAGCGGGACGCGCATCACATAACTGCGCCCCTCCTTGGTTACCTCGAGGGGACCATCGCCCGTCCGTGGCTTCATCGCGGCCATGTAAACCCCTTTCTCATTGCGCCATTATCGCGGGTCGACCCCGGGGCTGGCCTATTGGGGTTGACCTAGCGGGGCAGCACCCCACCTTCAACAAGGCGCCCGAAGGCCACTAGGGAGCGCCTTACCCCACTTAGGAATGGCGGGCGGGCCAGTGGCCAGCCAAGTTGCCCCAAACGACCTAATGGCAAGTCGAGGTCCTCACTCCAGATGAATCTGGAGCGGCCACCCGGTAACGCCACCACCTCCATGATGCCGGTACCGCGTACCACTTTGCCGGTGTGCAACACATCAACCCGATCCGGCGCATCCCACCTGGTGATCGTCATGGTGTCCAAGAATCCAGCCGGCCCCAGGCCGGTGAACGCAGACAACTCCGAGCCGATACTGGCGCCATCGCCTTTGGTAACTTCGACGTGGGTGCCCAGCATCCACCGCCCCTGCTCTGACCATTGGCTAAATGCCGCAAACACCGCCGATACCGGGGCATTTATGACGACGTCGAGGGCCACGTGCACGGACTTGCTCATCGGCTAATCAACTTCTGCTGGATAACTTCGTGATCTGGGCTTGCAGTTCTTCAACTACCTGATCGACTTCGTCCATTCGGTAACCACGCGCCACCACATCGAATGCTGGTTTACCGAATCTCTCATTCGGGCGAGCATCACGCACCGGTTCGGGAAGTTCGCCAAGTCGACCAGTGGCCAATACGCCAATTAAGGCAATGACTGCAACCGCCAAAAGCACAAAGATGAAAGTCATGCCTCTATCCCACCACGGGACGGGGGCTGGCGCACTGCGGCAGCCAATTTATCGGCGATTAGGTCTAGTGCCTGCTCCACCTCGGTGGTCCAGGCCAACTCAGCCACGGCCTCATCGCGCACGAAACCCTGCTGCTCCCAGTGGCCCACTTGCTGACGCAACAACGCGAAGTCACCCCATGGGTCTAAGCCGATAACCGGCTTGTCATGCATCCCAAGGCAGCGAGCGGTCCAGACCTCCAATAGTTCTTCTAAGGTGCCAATTCCTCCCGGCAAGGCTAAGAAGGCGTCCGCGCGGTCGTCCATGATCCCTTTGCGCGCGCGCATGTCATCGGTGATTATCAACTCATCTGCTTCGTGGTCTGCAACTTCCATCTCGACCAGAGCTTGCGGGATCACCCCGATGGTGTGCCCGCCTGCGCGTCGAACCGCTCGCGCAACCGCCCCCATCATCGATACCGAGCCGCCACCGGAGACAAGTTGCCAGCCGCGTGCTGCAATCGCGGTACCGACCGCATCTGCTAGTGCCAGGTAGCGCTCATCGATCCCCGAACTCGAGGCGCAATAGACGCAGATTGTGGGCATGGCGCCCACCCTAGCCGCTCGATTTGGCGCCACTTGACTTCAGTTAAATATTCAACTATATTAGTAGAACTTTCAACTACCCTCGAATTCTCAAAGGAGATCCATGAGTAACCTGTCACCAGCAACTGGAACCTGGATCATCGATCCTTTCCACACCACCATCGGCTTTTGGGTCCGCCACGCGATGGTCGCCAAAGTCCGCGGTAACTTCGGCACCTACTCTGGCTCGTTCACCATTGATGGCGACAACTTGTCCGCTTCGTCAGCTGAACTAACCATTGAGGCCGCCAGCATCAACACCAACTCCGCCAAACGCGATGCCCATCTGGCATCCGCGGACTTCTTAGACGCTGAGAATTTCCCTACCCTCACTTTTGTCTCAGCCGCTGTTGCCGCCAAGGGCGCGGACATCTTGGTGACCGGTGACCTAACAATTCATGGGGTAACTAAGTCGGTCGAAGTGAAATTTGAATTTATCGGAGCAAGTACCGACCCTTACGGCAACAACAAGGTCGGTTTCGAAGGCACCGCGAAAATCAGCCGTAAGGATTTCGGCGTAGTCTGGAATGCAGTGCTCGAAACCGGCGGCGTCATGGTCGGCGATGAAATCCACTTAACCCTCGACGTGGAAGCCAATAGGCAGCAACTGGACTAACTAGGCCAGCCAGGTGCGCAGGTGCGCCTCGCACGCCCGCAGTTGCTCAAGTGATACATGCTCGTCAGCACTATGCGCAAGTGATGGGTCTCCCGGTCCAAAATTGAGGGCCGGGGTGCCCATCGCCGAGAACCGGGCAACGTCAGTCCAGCCGAACTTGGGCGCCGGGGCTTGCCCTACCGCGGCAACGAACTCCGCGGCAGCCGGGCGATCAAGCCCCGGCCGAGCGCCCGCAGCCAGATCAACAACTACCACGTCGTAGCCCTCAAAAACTGCCTCAACATGAGCCTTCGCCTCAGCAGTTGAGCGATCCGGCGCGAAGCGATAGTTCACGGTCACCACACAACTATCGGGGATCACATTGCCGGCCACACCAGCACTGATGGCAACAGCACTCAGACCCTCACGATATTCAAGGCCGTCAACAATTGGGCGTCGCGGCAAATACTCGCGCAAAATTTGCAGCACATCCGCCGCCGCATGGACCGCGTTATCACCCAGCCAAGAGCGCGCACTATGTGCCCGCACTCCACTAACACTTATCTCGGCCCGAAGCGTGCCTTGGCACCCGGCCTCGATGCCGGCATTCGATGGCTCCATCAAGATTGCTAAGTCGGCTTCGAGTAACTCCGGCCGCTCATCGGCAAGTTTCTGCAACCCATTGAACTCGCCCTCAACTTCTTCACACTCATAAAACACATAGGTGATGTCACGGCGCGGCGTGCTAACACTCGCCGCCAACCTAAGCGCAACCGCAACACCACCCTTCATGTCGCAGGACCCCAAACCGAAAAGCTTGTCACCAGCAACGTGATGCGGCATGTTGCCGGCGGACGGCACGGTGTCGAGGTGGCCGCCAATGAGCACCCGCTCCGGGCGCCCCAAATGGGTTTGAGCCACGATGGTGTTGCCAAAGCGCTGCACCTTTAGGTGCGCGCAGCCCGCTAGCGCGGAGTGCACCAGATCTGCTAGCTGCTCCTCATGGTGCGACTGGCTCGGGACATCTATCAAAGCAGCAGTCAGCGCGACAACATCTGTCGATAGGTCCAAGGTTCGATCAGCGTTGGGCACATGGATACGGTAGTGCGATGAGCACTGACCTTGACTTAACCCCGGTATCTGGCCCGGCCTCCGCAATTGGCCTGGCCACCATCGCTGGCGATGTTGTCCTGGACGTCTGGTATCCAGCCCCAACGCTAGGTGCCATCCCTAAGGATGTGCCAGATATCAGTAGCGGCATCAACTCAACGGAGACCATCGGCGCTCAGGTCCGCAGCATTTCCACGACCATCGCTGATCTGGCCGCGCCCCCAATTGACACCGCCGATGCCTACCTAAGGTTGCATCTACTCTCGCACCGGATCGTGCGACCTCGCACCATCAACCTTGACAATATCTTCGGGTTGCTGCCGATTGTCGCGTGGACCGACTCCGGCCCCGTGCCACTTGATCGACTCGCCGAGGTGCGCATGCGCGCCCGATCCAAAGGCCATCACCTGACCGTATACGGGGTCGACCGCTTCCCGCGAATGGTCGACTACGTTGTACCGAGCGGTGTGCGCATCGCCGACGCTGACCGCGTCCGCCTCGGTGCCCATTTAGCACCAGGCACCGTGGTGATGCACGAGGGATTCGTTAACTTCAATGCGGGCACCCTGGGCACCTCGATGGTCGAAGGTCGGATCTCTGCTGGCGTGGTCGTCGACGACGGTTCTGATATCGGTGGCGGCGCCTCCATCATGGGCACTTTGTCCGGTGGCGGCAAGGAAGTCGTCAGCATCGGTAAAGGCTGCCTGATTGGCGCCAACGCCGGCGTCGGTTTATCCCTCGGGGCCAACTGCGTGGTCGAGGCGGGCCTTTATGTGACCGCTGGCTCAAAAGTCACTTTGCCGGACGGCACCGTCGCAAAAGCTAGTGAAGTATCGGGCGCCGATAACCTACTGTTTCGACGCAACTCGCAAAGTGGTGCGATTGAAGTTGTTATGCGCACCGGAACCTGGGGCGGGCTCAATGCCGCCCTGCACGCCACCGACTGACCTCACCCGCCCCTGAGTGCGCGCGTTTTTGTCGTGAAAACCCCGTTTTACGTCTATTTCACGACAAAAACGCGCGCACCCAGCGCAGCTGCAGTTGTCGCGGGCGCGCGTCGGCCTTGGTTAGCGGGTGCCCATCGGCTCGTAGTCGCGCAAGACTTCACCGGTGTAGACTTGGCGCGGGCGCCCGATCTTGGTAGCTGGATCCTCAATCATCTCTCGCCACTGCGCGATCCACCCGGGCAACCGGCCGAGGGCAAATAACACGGTGAACATCCGCGGCGGAAAGCCCATCGCTTTGTAAATCAAGCCGGTGTAGAAATCTACGTTTGGATAAAGCTTATGGGAGATGAAGAAGTCGTCAGCTAGAGCAACTTCTTCAAGGCGCAAGGCGATGTCTAGCAGTGGATCACTCACATTCATCTCTTCGAAAACCTGGTAGGCAGTCTTCTTCACGATGGCGGCCCGCGGGTCGTAGCTCTTGTAAACGCGGTGGCCAAAGCCCATGAGCTTGACGCCATCCTTGCGATCTTTTACTTGACGAATGAATGTGTTTACCCCGCCACCTGACGCATGGATGTTCTCCAACATTTCAAGTACTGCTTGGTTGGCGCCGCCATGCAGCGGGCCAAAGAGCGCATTGATACCGGCCGATACCGAAGCGAACATGTTTGCGTGGGATGAACCGACCAAGCGCACCGTTGAAGTTGAGCAGTTCTGCTCATGGTCTGCATGCAGCAGGAATAATTGATTGAGTGCACGGGAGACAATCGAGTTGACTTCGTAATCCTCCGCCGGCACTCCAAATGTCATGCGCAAGAAATTATCGATGAACCCAAGTGAGTTATCGGGGTAAAGGAACGGCTGACCAACCGACTTCTTGTACGCGTAGGCCGCGATGGTTGGCATCTTTGCCAACAGGCGGATGGTCGAGATTTCCACCTGCTGTGGATCAAATGGGTCAAGCGAGTCTTGGTAGAAAGTCGAGAGAGCCGAAACAGCAGATGACAGCACCGGCATCGGGTGCGCATCTCGCGGGAAACCGTCAAAGAACTGGCGCAACTCCTCGTGCAGCATGGTGTGCTTACGTATCAGAGTCTTGAAATCGTCAAGTACAATTTGTGATGGTAGGTAACCGTAGATGAGCAGGTACGCGGTCTCCAAGAAGGTGGACTGCTCAGCCAGTTGCTCAATCGGATAGCCGCGGTAGCGCAAGATCCCGCCGTCGCCGTCGATGTAGGTGATCGATGATGAGCATGAAGCGGTGTTAACGAACCCGTGGTCAAGGGTGACGCTGCCGGTCGTTTCAAACATTGATCCAATGTTAAGTCCGTTAGGACCGACAGATGCTGGAACCTCAGCGAGCGGTAGTTCTCCACCTGCATATTGCAGTACGGCGTCAGCCACTTGATCCTCCCGCCTTAGACTACCGAGGCCGGCACCCAGCGAAAATCCGGCATCCAAACCTTGGTTGTGATATCACTCACGCACGGTTAAGACGCTGCGCGAACTGGGAAACCGCTTCATCGCATGCGGTCAGCGCCACCCGCACATGGCGGGCCCCAGCAACACCATAAAAATCACCGGGGGTAACCAAAATACCGCGATCAGCGAACCAGCTAACACTCTGCCAGCAAGGCTCGCCCCGGGTAGCCCACAGATAGAGCCCCGCCTCACTGTGGTCGATTGTGAACCCGGCCTGGATCAAAGCCCCGTGCATGACCTCGCGCCGTCGGGCATAGCGGCGCCGTTGCTCCGCAACATGTGAATCGTCAGCCAAAGCCGCGGCCGCGGCCGCCTGCACCGGAGCCGGCACCATCATCCCTAGGTGCTTTCGCACGGCGAGAAGACTAGATACCACGCCCTGATCCCCAGCAGCAAAACCAAACCGGTAGCCCGCCAAGTTTGACCGCTTCGACAGGGAAAAAAGGCCCAACACCCCTTCGTGAGTTGCACCCGACACCGACGGATGCAAAATCGAGACCGGGTCGAGCGTCCAGCCCAATTCCAGATAGCACTCGTCGCTGACTACCAACGCCGATACCGAACGCCCGTAGGCCACAATCTCAGCTAGCCGGGTCGCGGGCAGCACCGAACCAGTTGGATTACTAGGTGAGTTAATCCAGATTAGGGATGGTGCTTCGACATCCTCGGGACGATCGGTGGCGATGACTTCTGCCCCCACGAGGGCCGCACCCACCGCGTAGGTCGGATAAGCAATCTTTGGGATCACTACCCGATCGGTCGGGCCCAAACCGAGCAAGGTCGGTAACCAGGCCACAAACTCCTTGGACCCGATAACTGGCAGTACCGCCGTTGGCGCAACTTCTGCGCCTAGCCGCCGGTTGATCCAGCCCGACGCGGCCTGTCGAACCTCAGGTGAACCCGCCGTGGTCGGGTATCCCGGAGCATTTGAGGCTGCCGCAAGTGCAGCCTGCACCAAGGCCGGGGTGTCGTCAACGGGTGAGCCGACGGAAAAATCAACCGCACCCTGCGGATGCTCGGCTGCGCGGGCCGCGAACGGCGCTAGGACATCCCAAGGGAAATCGGGCAGCCGGTTCGCCGGTGATCTGGTCAGTGCTCGTGCACCTGTGGCGGCACGCTAATTATCAGCGGTGCATCAAAATCCTGCGAGCCCAGCTTGGCCGCGCCACCGGGTGACCCAAGATCGACGAAGAACTCCGCATTCGCCGCGGTGTACTCCTTCCACTCCTCTGGGACATCGTCTTCATAGAAAATGGCTTCGACCGGGCAAACCGGCTCGCAGGCGCCACAGTCAACGCACTCGTCTGGCTGGATGTAAAGCATCCGGCCACCTTCGTAGATGCAGTCGACGGGGCACTCCTCAATACATGCCTTGTCTTTTAGATCCACGCATGGAAATGCGATGGTGTAGGTCACCAGAGCCTCCGAGAGATGTAGAAAACCGCCTGCGGTTCGTGCTGGACGGGTCTAACTTACACAACCGCTAGGGCAGATGCAGCACGCATCCCCTCGCGTCGCCATAGGCTTAGCAGCGGAGGACATGTGCGCCTGTACGACACCATGCAACGTTCGCTGGTCCCGATCATCTCGGCCCAGCCCGGGCTGCTGCGGGTCTACGCCTGTGGGCCCACCGTCTACCGCGATGCCCATGTGGGCAATATGCGCACCTTCTTGCTCACCGACCTAATTCGCCGCACCGCGCAGTTCAGCAAAACCCAAGTTCGACTCGTTCAGAACATCACCGACGTGGGCCACATGGCAGATGACACCGGCTTGGGCGGAGTGGACGAAGGTCAGGGCGACACCGAAGATCGCGTGCTGCAACAGGCAGTGACAGAAGGCAAAGGCGCCCTCGATGTTGCGCGCCACTATGAGGCAAGATTCCACAGAGATTTAGCCGCGCTCAATATTTATCCGGCCGACGAATACCCGCGGGCCAGTGAATCAATTGACTTGATGATCGAACTAATCAGCAAACTGATCGAGAGTGGCCACGCCTATATCGGCACCGACGGCTCGGTGTTCTTCGATGCCCGCACCTTCGATGGCTATGGCGACTTAAGTGGAAACAAACTTGATCAACTACGTCCCGGGCATCGTTTCTCCGGCGAGGTTGATCCGGCCAAACGCTTTCACGCCGACTGGGCGCTATGGAAGAAGTCAACTCCAACTCGCACCCAACTGGTGTGGCAAACACCTTGGGGTGTCGGATTCCCCGGCTGGCACACGGAGTGCAGCGCTATGAGCCTTGACATCCTTGGGCACGACATTGATATCCACACCGGCGGTATCGATCTAAGATTTCCGCACCATGAAGATGAGCGGGCACAGAGTAATTCGATAACCGGGCGTGAGGTCGTACGCCATTGGGTGCACGCAGAACACCTCTTGTTCGAAGGCCGCAAAATGAGCAAGTCCAGCGGCAATGTGGTGCTCGTGAGCGATGTCATTCAACGCGGGCTCGACCCTCTTAGTTTGCGGCTCGCCTTCTTACAGCATCGCTATCGCCAACAGATGAATCTCACCTGGGAAGTAATAGAAGGCGCTGAGACGACACTGACGAGATGGCGCGGTCGCATTGCACAATGGGCAAATTCGCCATCAGCACCACTTGACACCAATGCTGTTGATGCGATTAATGCGGCCTTCAACGAGGATCTCGATACCCCCCTAGCCCTGCAGCAATTGCGTGCGGTAGATCGCGACGCGAAGTTAAGTGACGGCACCAAATTTGAAACATTCGCGCATGTTGATCGACTTTTCGGGCTGGATTTGACACGCGATATTGGCAGGTCACCCGTAGCCCATTCACCAGAAGTCCAAGGCCTACTAGCAGAACGTGCAATAGCTCGCCGCAATGAAGATTGGGCAGGCAGCGACCGGCTACGCGACCAGCTCGCTGAGCTTGGTGTTGAGGTCATCGATACCGCCGGCGGCCAGCAGACCAATTAGTGACACCAAGTAATGGGGGCCTCGAACCCTACGGTGCCGGCGCCACTTCATCACCTGATGGTGATGGTGATGGTGATGGCGAGCCGCTCGGAGTTACTCCCGGCTTAGCCGGTTTATCGGGATCCTTCCCACAAATTACTTTCGGGGAAGCGCGGTAGTTACTAGTGATCGTCTCGCGGTTAACTTCAGCACCATCTTTATAGAAGACCCGATCAACATCGATGATGAATCCTTCCATGCCAGATTGCCCTAGGCACTTCTTGGACTTGTCATAGACGGTGGGGTACGGGCGAATATCATACCTTGGCCCAAATTCCGCCTTGATTGCATCGTAAGTTGGGGTACCCCAGAAAGCGGCATTCATCGAGGTGTTGGTCATCTTGGTGGTGATGAAAACTGCATTGGGGGTGTCGTTGGTGAACTGCATATCAAAACTCCCCCAAGCCACCGTTGCTTCAAGTCCGGGTTGATATCGCGAAATATAAATCGAATGAGACTGGGTAAAGGTTCGCTCCATACCCGCGAAGAACGCCGCGGTCCACATCGTGGTTGTTGCCGCCGATACCCCGCCGCCAAGTTCTTCGGCGAACACTCCACCTTCGCCGATCACGAAGCCGACGGTGTAGCCATTTGCAACGGTTCGCTCCTCGATGGTGTCATTCATCGAGAAAGTCTCACCGGGCAGCAACAAAGTCCCATTTATTCGCCGGGCCGCCTCACCAATATTTTGAACCCGATACGCGGCGTAAGGGAACTGTTGCGTGAAACTTGAGATCTTTTGAGTAATACCTAGCTGCTGCGCCTGCTCGGTTGTGAGTTGCGGATCGCGGGTACCCATCGAGACGATAACGGTGCGATCGGGTGGTTGATTCCCAAGAACCGTGGCCACCTGCGCGGCTAGTTCGTCATCGGAGATCCCGGTGCCCACCTGCGAGGGCACAACAACCGGCTGCTTTCGGATGATTGCGAAGGTGGCGTCACGGCCGGGAGTCTCAACCGCATCAAGATCACCGGCTATTGACTCGTGCAAAATAGCGCCATCGAGCACGGGTACTAACCGGCCTTCTTCTCGCGTGAACGTCAGAGCGTCGGCGATGGCGGCAGCGGGAATAGACGCGGTGATATTTCCGGCCTGAACGTTGACCGGATTCTCGATCGCCGTGCGCGCCAGCGCCTTGGCTTGCTGTGCGTCGACCTCTGACACCACGGGCGGGACGTCGACCAACATCGCCGTTATCGGCTTACGCTTTTGCATAAACGCGGACTTGATCGCATCACCGGTCGCGACTTGGTCCAGTGCTATTCCGTCAACACCAGGTGTCAATAAGGGCTTACGCTGCGTCATGATCAAGGTGGGCTCGATTGCCGGTTGGTCAATTGCAGTCGCAACGCCAGCCAGTTGATCGTCCAAAGCACTTTGATCAATCGAAGTGACCGGCTCGAGTTCTCGCTGGGTCATGAAATTGCTGACCAGCGCGATCGGATTCCAGGTCCGGCCGGTGGCCTCGGCGATGGTCGCCTCGGCATCAAACTCCAAACCCGCGGCCTGCGGGTCAATGACAAATAGGTGATCTGCCGTCCGCACGCGAAGGGGTTTGCGAGCCACCGCACCGATGGTCTCGTTGAGCTTGTCAATGGCTTCGGCTTTACTTAAGCCGCTGAGATCAACCCCTGAGACGGTGGTGCCGGAGCGAAAGCCGTCACCGGCCACGACAATTGCTCCCAGATAAAGGGCAGCGGCAGCGACCACGACGCCCAAGATGACCAGTATGGCTCGGCGCGAGGCCTGCCAAGCCGAAGCCTTACGCTCATGCTCAGCCACGCGGGCAACCCCTTACCGGTCTTAGTTGGCGATCCGAAGTAGATGCGCCCTTGATGGTAGGCGACATTTACGATAAATCAACGTAGGCGTGATTGCGATTCGATTACCGGGAAGGTGGCAACCGCAGAGCCAAGGACGATCCCGCCAAGCAGATAGATCCATTGCCGAGTACCGCCTGAGAGTGCGAGATCACCCGATGGCGACTGCGTTGACATCACCATGGTGCCCACCAACCAACCGGCGAGCAGTGTCCAGGCCCCGAAGCGGCTGTGCACCAGCCAAGCGCCACCGCGAATCAAGAT
The DNA here is from genome assembly GCA_009694585.1 of Candidatus Nanopelagicales bacterium. Lineage (GTDB taxonomy): Bacteria > Actinomycetota > Actinomycetes > S36-B12 > S36-B12. Next base: position 17,999 of record SHUQ01000025.1, read on the forward strand.
CAACAGGAGTAGTAGCACCAGCGCCACCCCCCAGGGGACAACCAACTGTCCCCACGGCCAAGCCGTGACCCACCTGTTCGCCTGTACGAACGCACCGAGTAGGCCCGTAACCAGCCCGATCACGAACAGGGCAGCGAGCAGGAGCACCCGCATCACGTCGAAATACCCGAAAATAGGTCGGTTTCTGGCTGGGTCGAAGGCGTCGGTCCCATTGCGAGCCGGTAGAACTCGGTACCGAACGCTTCGGCCCCGATATTGTCGGCTAGGGCAAAGAAGCCACCGCTGACATCAACCTGAGTGCCGTGGGCACGCAACGCCGCCATCTTGGCCGGCAAGAACTGCGGGGCCACGATGGTCGTGGTCACTAATTCGTCATCGCAGGCGAACGGGATGTCGTCGGGGTCCATAGAGGCAAATTCGGACTCGCCATTCTCGGTCTCACGATGCTCAGCGCCAGCCTCCTGCATCGCCTCGATACCGGCCCGGATCACACTCTTTGGGAAAGCCGTCCAATAAATTTTGGTTACCTGCCACGGCGACCCAAGTTCGGCATTAAATGTCGCACTAGCAGCGAGCATGACCGCGTAGTGAGTAACGCGGTGCGCCTGGATGTGATCAGGGTGGCCGTACCCGCCAAAATCGTCATAAGTCACCACTACTTGCGGTCGTACTTCCCGGATAACACGAACCAACTCGGTTGCCGCGACTAATAAATCGGTGCGCCAAAAGCAGTCGGGGTTGTCATTACTCGCGGTGCCCACCATGCCCGAATCCCGAAAACGCCCTGGACCGCCAAGGAGACGCCAATCCACCACACCTAGTTCAGCCATCGCAGCACCCAGTTCAGTTAGCCGGTGATCACCCAGCGAGTCATCCTTATCGGCGGCAAAATGGGCGAACTCGTCCAGCAAAATCTCGCCCTCCTCCCCCAAGGTGCAGGTGACCAGCGTGACTTCGGCGCCCTCGGCCACGTACTTAGCCATGGTCACCCCGGTGCCGATGGTTTCGTCATCGGGATGGGCGTGGACCAGCATTAAGCGTCTACTCATCCCCGAACATTAGTGACCCACACCCGATGCGGCACGATGCGCAGGTGACTTCACCAGAATCCTTCCCAAGACAAAAGGCGCGTACCCGAGGATTCCAGCTTGGCCGGCCCCGCGGCCTGAAAGTCATCGGCGACCGGGTGCTCTTCATCCGCAGCAGCAGCGGGATTGATCCGGCTGGCAGTCTTTGGCAACTTGATCTGAGGACACAACCACCGACAGAAGTTTGCTTGGTTGACGCGGCCACCTTACTGACAACCGGGGAGCTCCCCGCGGCTGAGCGCGCCCGGCGTGAACGCATGCGCGAGGTGACCTCAGGCATCACCCATTTCACGACGAATAAATCCGGCACCGTCATCTCATTTGCGATCTCTGGGATCGCTTTTGTGAGTGTGGTCGGTGTCACCCTGCAAACCAGGGAGTTGGCCGCACCCGGTGCGGTCATTGATCCCCGAGTTAGCCCAAACGGCCAGCATGTTGCCTTCGTAGTTGATGGCTGCCTTTGGGTGATCGATGCACACAACCCGGACGCACAACCGCAACTCCTTTGTGAATCGACTAGTGACACGGAAACTTGGGGCTTGGCCGACTTCATCGCAGCAGAAGAACTCGATCGCCTGCGCGGGTATTGGTGGCTGCCCGATTGCAGCGGGCTAGTTGTTGAACGCTCTGACACTGCACCCGTTGAGATCCGCTGGATAAGTGACCCTGCCCAACCTGCAATTGAGCCGGTTGCGCACCGCTACCCAGCAGCCGGTACGGCTAACCCAATCGTCGAACTCTGGCTGGTGCCCCTAGCTGGAACTCGCAAGCAATTAATTTGGGACTTGGCTAAATTCCCATACTTAGCAACGGTTAACACCAGTGACACCGGCACCGTAATGAGTGTACTTACCCGTGATCAACAAACTGCCAGCATCAATCGAATTGACTTAGCACGTGGCGAACTGATTGAAATGGCGGTGCGCACCGACCCGGCGTGGGTTGATGTACATGGCGAACTGCCCTTCCTCGCTAGCGATGGCGCACTTATTGAAATTATTGCTGATGCACAGACTGATACGCACCGCATCACCCGTGACGGTGTTTTCATTTCGCCTGCCGGGTTGCAGGTCAACGGCGTTGTCGACTCTTCAACGCGTGGTGTTCTTGCCGTGGCCTCACCGGACCCAATGGAGCAGCATCTCTACCAAATCACTTATGACAGCACAACTACCGCACTGACTTCGGGTGAAAGTTGGAATAATGCTGTCGCTGACGGCGCCACTTATGCACTAGCAACCGCTACTTCTCTTTCGCCACGGGTCGAGTTCACGGTTGTGCATTCTTCGGGTCTGCACTCAATTAGTTCGCATGCGCAGACGCCGAACGTGATCATCAAACCCAACTTCAGCTTCGTTGGCACAACCCAATTGCGCACCTGCGTCT
>SHUQ01000026.1 GCA_009694585.1 Candidatus Nanopelagicales bacterium
TAAATTGACCGGAGATATTGAGCAGGTCCCAAGCGCGATTAGCGCGATCAAAGTCGATGGGCGCAGAGCCCATGTGCTGGTTCGTGCGGGCGAAAGTGTTGAACTCAAGGCACGTGAGGTGACTGTCGAGAGTTTCGTAGTGCACCGCATATCCAACGGGCCAACTTGGATCGACCTCGAGATTGAAGTGACCTGTTCGACCGGTACCTATATTCGAGCGCTAGCTCGCGATGTAGGTGCCGATCTTGGCGTTGGTGGGCACCTAACGGCGTTGCGGCGCACCAGGGTGGGTCCATTCACGGAAGCTGAGGCAGTAGATCTAGAACTCTTGGCACCGGAATCGGTAATTTCAATGGGGGAGGTTGCAGGTCGGGCCTTTCGAACTTGGGAAGTTGATGAAATAACCGGCGATGCGGTAGCGCATGGGCGGCGCATCGAGTGGGAGCCAGCCGAGGACGGCCCAATTGCCATCACCTCAGCGGCCGGTGACCTATTGGCGATTGCGGAACGGCACGATGGGCTTGCTCGGTATCTTGCGGTATTCCTTTGACCTAGAGTGGGATTGTTATGGCTGACGCGACTAGGTCAATTAACACGGCGGCTCCTGCGGTGGTCTGTATAGGTGTCTTCGATGGTGTGCACCGCGGCCATCGGGCACTAATAGACCGCGCCCGGATCATCGCCGATGACCTCGGCATCGGGGTTTCCATTATGACTTTTGACCCCCACCCGATGGCTGTTCTGCGACCTGAGTCAACGCCGAAAATGCTGGCCGGTGTCAATGAACGTAAAGAGCTACTTCTAGCTGCCGGGGCTGACGATGTCTATGTACTGAATTTCACCGAAGCCACCTCGCAGCTGACTCCGCGTGAGTTTGTTGAGCGGGATGTCGTGAACCAGCTAAATGCGCGGGCAGTTGTGGTTGGTAAGAACTTCTGGTTCGGTCATGAAGCCTCTGGAGATGTGCAGGTCCTTACGAACCTGGGGGTTGAATATGGGTTTGAGGTGCACTCACTTGATATCCAAGGGGACGGCAGCACCGATTGGTCGTCGACCAATGTGCGCAGACTGATTGCTGCCGGTGAGGTGGCTCAGGCGGCCACGATCTTAGATCGCTACTATCGCCTCAGCGGCATAGTGGTGCACGGTGATGAGCGCGGCCGCGAACTTGGCTTTCCAACCGCGAACGTCCAAGTGGCTCCGAATCGTGCTATTCCCGCCGATGGCGTCTACGCGGGCTGGGTCACCACAGCGAACTTGGATCGACTGCCAGCCGCGGTGTCAATTGGCACGAACCCACAATTTAACGGGCAAGAACCTCGGGTCGAGGCCTATGTTCTTGACCGCAGCGACCTTGACCTCTATGACCAAAAGTTGTCAGTTGACTTCGTGGCCAAAGTTCGTGGGCAGGCGGTCTTTGCGGATTTGTCGGGTTTGGTGGCGGCGATGAACAACGATGTTGCCATGACTAGGAAACTCCTAGCGAACCGTTGAACTCGCCGCCCACGGCCCGACCCGCTGCAGCCGCCACGTGACCGCCCACCTCCTGACCCGATTCCTGACCGCCTGAGCAGAGGCCGGAACCGACGAGACCACCCGCCTAGGCGCCACCGTCGAGCGCAGGTGGTCGGAGATCGAAGGGTTCCTCGAACTCGGCAGCACCAACGCCCGAACCGAGGGACACAACCGCGTTATCAAGCAGATCAAGCGCGTCGCCTGCGGGTTCCGCAACCAGACCAACTACGAACGGCGCATAATGCTCCACAGCGCGACCCGCGGGGCCGCGTGAACCACCAGCGGCCGAATAGCCCCCAAATCTAGCGGGCCTAGCCCCAGACCATCCGCCAACGATGCCGAATCGACCCACAGCCACCTTGGCACGAAGGGATTTCGTCGAATTGGGTCCAACTGGTAGCCTGCTCCTCAAGACGGTCGTGAAGCGGGCGCTTTGCGATACGTGTCAAACACGAAAGTGCCGACCGGTGATGCCGGGAAGCGCGCCCGAAAGGAAGAAATGCCACTTGATACTGCCACGAAGGCAGCAATTATCGCTGAGTACGGCTCCAAGCCCGGCGATACCGGCTCACCTGAGGTTCAGATCGCGATGCTCACGCGTCGCATTTCGGACCTCACCGAGCACCTGAAGACCCATAAGCATGATCACCACAGCCGTCGCGGGCTGCTGCTCCTTGTTGGGCAACGTCGTCGGCTGCTGCAGTACTTGGCCAAAACCGAAATCGCCCGTTACCGGACGATCATCGAGCGCCTTGGCATCCGTCGCTAACGCGAGTTCATGACAGGCAACTACAACTAAAGAACGGCACACCAGTACACACATCCGGGGCGCTCGCGCACGCGTAACGCCTGGAGTCGGTCCTCGGTAGTGACCTCCGGGAGTTTTCTCCCGTGGGCCTCGATCGATGACCGCGTCTCCCGGAAACAATGCCGCGCGCGCCCCTGTCACAGAAACAGGAGGCACCCGTGGAGGGTTCCCAGATTGCAACAGCAAAAGCCGTTATCGATAACGGCTCGTTCGGTACACGCACGATAACTTTCGAAACCGGTCGCTTGGCACGTCAAGCCGCCGGCTCAGTAGCCATCTACCTCGATGAAGAGACGATGCTGCTAAGCGCTACCACTGCCGGTAAGTCACCGAAGGATCAATTTGATTTCTTCCCACTGACCGTCGACGTTGAAGAGCGCATGTACTCCCTTGGCCGCATCCCGGGCTCGTTCTTCCGCCGTGAGGGTCGTCCGAGCGAGGACGCCATTTTGACCTGCCGGTTGATCGACCGCCCGCTGCGCCCAACCTTTATCAAGGGTCTGCGCAATGAGGTTCAGGTCGTCATCACCGTAATGGCACTTAACCCCAATGACCTTTATGACGTTGTCGCCATCAATGGCGCTTCGGCCTCGACGCAGTTATCGGGCCTGCCGTTCAGCGGGCCAATCGGTGGCGTGCGAGTAGCGCTCATCGGTGGGCAGTGGGTTGGGTTCCCGACGCACGAGCAACTGGCAGATGCGGTGTTCGACATGGTCGTTGCCGGTCGCATCGCAGGTGACGATGTCGCGATCATGATGGTTGAGGCTGAGGCCACCGACCGCACGATCGAGCTAATCGCCGGTGGGGCAACTGCACCGACCGAGGCGGTAGTCGCTGAAGGACTCGAAGCGGCCAAGCCGTTCATTCGTGCTCTATGCGAAGCCCAGATCACCCTCGCCAAAGCAGCAGCCAAGCCCACGGTTGATTTCCCGATCTTCCTGGAATATCAAAGCGATGCTTACGAAGCGGTTGACAAGAGCGCCAATGAATCAGTGCGCAAGGCGCTGACCATCATCAGCAAAGCTGATCGCGAAGCCCGCCTTGATGAAATCAAGGGCGAGGTCTTTGCCGAGCTCGGTGGCTCATTTGAGGGTCGCGAGAAAGAGTTGTCAGCGGCGTTGCGCTCGGTAACAAAGGCGTGCGTACGAGACCGCGTACTTCGCGACAAAGTTCGAATTGATGGCCGCGGATTAACCGATATCCGCACTTTGTCGGCTGAAGTTCAGGTATTGCCACGAGTTCATGGCTCAGCCTTGTTCGAGCGTGGTGAAACCCAGATCCTTGGTGTGACCACCTTGAACATGTTGCGCATGGAGCAGCAGCTTGACACTTTGAACCCGGAGAATCGCAAGCGCTACATGCACAACTACAACTTCCCGCCGTACTCAACAGGTGAGACCGGCCGGGTGGGTTCACCAAAGCGGCGCGAAATCGGCCACGGTGCACTAGCCGAGCGGGCGTTGATCCCAGTACTCCCGTCACGTTCGGAGTTCCCGTACGCAATCCGTCAGGTATCCGAGGCGCTGGGTTCCAACGGATCCACTTCAATGGGCTCGGTCTGCGCATCAACGATGTCGCTACTAAATGCAGGGGTGCCGCTGCGCGCCCCGGTCGCAGGCATCGCCATGGGTCTGATCTCCGGTGAGGTCGACGGCAAGACTGAGTACGTTGCGCTTACCGATATTTTGGGTGCTGAAGATGCCTTCGGTGACATGGACTTCAAGGTCGCTGGCACCAAGGATTTCGTGACCGCACTGCAACTAGATACCAAGCTAGATGGCATCCCAGCATCTGTTCTTGCTGGCGCTCTCACTCAGGCGCACAATGCTCGCCTCGCAATTCTTGAGGTGATGAATGAGGCCATTGATGGCCCCGACGAGATGGCGGCCACCGCGCCTCGAGTGATTTCCATCAAGATCCCGGTTGACAAGATCGGTGAGGTGATTGGCCCTAAGGGCAAAATCATCAATCAGATCCAAGAAGAGACTGGCGCTGATATCTCGATCGAAGACGACGGCACGATCTACATCGGTGCCACCGATGGCCCATCAGCCGAAGCCGCTCGTTCGCAGATTAATCAGATTGCCAACCCGACGATGCCTGAGGTTGGCGAGCGGTACCTTGGCACCGTTGTGAAGACCGCGGCCTTCGGGGCATTTGTTTCCTTGGTGCCTGGCAAAGATGGGCTTTTGCACATCTCCGAGGTAAAGAAACTCGCGGGCGGAAAGCGCATCGACAGCGTTGATGACGTATTAAAGGTTGGCGACAAGATTCAGGTTGAGATCAAGGAAATCGATCCGCGCGGCAAGTTGTCCCTCGTGCCGGTTCTTGAAGATGGTGCCTCGAACGCTGGTAATGAGGGCTAGTACACGCACCCTGCTCCGGGAGGGCGACGGCAGTACCGTGCGCCGCACCGTCCTCCCGGGCGGATTGCGAATTATTACCGAGCAGGTACCTGGAGTTCGGTCTGTCGCATTTGGTATTTGGGTGGCCGTTGGGTCACGTGATGAGACCGCTGCTGCGATGGGCTCGGCCCACTACTTAGAGCATCTGCTCTTCAAGGGGACATCTCGGCGATCCGCACTTGAAATCTCGGCATCAATTGAGGCGGTGGGCGGCGACCTGAACGCGTTTACCACCAAGGAGTACACCTGCTACTACGCGCGGGTGTTGGATGTGGATTTACCGCTGGCTATTGAGGTGGTGAGCGATGTCGTCAACGATGCGCTTATTCGCCCTGACGATGTAGAGGCTGAGCGTGGCGTCATTCTCGAAGAGATAGCGATGCATGACGATGATCCAAGTGATGTGGTGCACGACGAGTTTGCGTCGGTGCTTTTCGAAGATAGCGCACTTGGCCGGCCGGTGCTGGGTACGATCGAGACTATAGAAGCTATTCCTCGCGCAGCAATTAATAGGTTCTATCGGGGCCGGTATAAGCCTCAGGCGATGGTCATCGCCGCCGCGGGCAATCTTGATCATGATCTTGTTGTGAAGTTAGTCAAGAAGGCCTTCGCCGAGTATTTGGACGAAGCAGCCGAAGTCCAGCCAGCGAGAAAGCGTGGCCAGAAAATTGGACATGGTTCAGGTATCAAGGTAAACAACAGACCCACAGAGCAGGCTCATCTAGTTCTTGGAGTTCCGGGGCCCGCGCGCAGTGATGAGCGCCGCTACGCACTAGCTGTTCTCACGACTGCATTCGGTGGTGGGATGAGCAGCCGACTGTTCCAGGAGATCCGAGAAAAGCGTGGCCTCGCATATTCGGTCTATGCCTTTTCACAGGGCTTTGCCGATGATGGCATGTTCGGAATCTATGTCGGCTGCCTGCCAAATAAGGTGAAAACGGTCTTAGAAGTATGCAGAGCCGAGTTACAGTCCCTGATCTCCGGTGGCCTATCAAAGGATGAAATAGAGCGCGGCAAAGGTCAGGTTCGTGGCTCCACCGTACTTGGCCAAGAGGACACCGGCGCGCGCATGACGCGCATCGCGCGATCTGAATTGCACGATGAGCCATTACTTTGCATTGATCAGTTGCTCGCCAAGGTTGACGCTGTTACACCAGAAGAGATCAATGCCGTAGCCATTGATCTCTTAGATACGCAATTGCGACTGGCGATAATAGGGCCGTTTGAGGATGAAACCGTGTTTACCGGGACGATTTAGCCCAGTCGCGAATGTCTTGCTTCCGGTCCGGATAAGGTCCGTGCATGAGTCAAGCCAATATCAAGGTCGGGGTTGTCGGTGCGCGGGGCAAGATGGGCGCGACAGTTGTGGCCGCGGTCGAAGCCGCAGCTGACTGCACATTAGTTGCTGCTATTGACATCGGCGACTCCATGGAGCGACTCAAGGAGGCTGATGTTGTGGTTGATTTCACCACACCTGATGCCGTAATGAACACCTTGCAGTACTGCATTGGCGAAGGGGTAAACGTGGTGGTGGGTACCACGGGTTTTGATGCGGCTCGCATTGCGCAAGTTCGTAGTTGGTGCGAGCGCAGTCCAAACGTAGGTGTACTGATTGCACCAAATTTCGGGATTGCCGCGGTACTTATGATGGACTTTGCCGCCAAGGCGGCCCCGTATTTTGACTCTGTTGAAATTGTCGAATTGCACCATCCGGCAAAAATCGATGCACCATCGGGCACAGCAAGACACACTGCGTCCTTGATCGCCCAGGCGCGCAAGGTTGCCGGCAAAGAGGTAATGCCAGATGCAACCGTCCAAGAGTTGCCGGGGGCTAGGGGAGCGCTAGTTGATGGGATCCGAGTGCACTCGGTTCGAGCTAGAGGTTTGATGGCCCACCAAGAAGTAATTTTCGGAGATACCGGAGAAACCTTAACTATTCGACATGATTCATTTGACCGAGCTTCTTTCATGCCGGGGGTCCTTCTTGGTGTCCGATCAATTGGCTCCCATCCTGGGTTGACCGTGGGGCTGGGTAATTTTCTGGAACTTGCGTAAGGCCTAGTTCTCGCGCGACCAATTTTCAAACGCGATCGCGGCGGCGTCAAAGGCAGTGGGCCGTAGCCAAGTGTCGAGGGAGTTCTTGGCAATGGTGGTCTTTACCGTTGATCCGTCACTGAGGTAAAGGACCATACGATCTCCGGTGCGGTCAGTGCTAACTAAGCTTGACCAGGTTCCAAGGTGCGAGAAAAACATTCGCCGGATGGCGAATCCTGCGTCATTGACGTACGTGCCGGTTGACCAACCGCGCAAGAGAACAAGTAGCGCGCTGGCTATTGCGGCTCCGGTGATTAGCACCATGAATAACTCAGCACCAGCTGACCCCATAATCGCAATGCCACTTAACATCACAATGAGCAAGGTGGCGCCCACCAACAATATTAGGCGCCACGGCCCACGTGCAGGTATCCGAATCATTCGCACCTGGCTAAAAGCGCTGTCGACCGCAGTGTTGGTCGGCGGCCAGAGAAACCAAAATATCGGGCGGCGCGGTTCTTCGGTCATGCCGCAAATCCGAAGGCACGAAGGAGGGCGGCGGTAATCGCGGCCGCTAACACGACGGCCAAGAAAGGCGCACGTAGTAACAGTGCGATAACCGCAACCACTACACCTGCCAAGCGTGCATCGATAACAAGTGACTGCCCGGCACCAAATGTCTGAACCGCAACCAAGGCTGAGAGCATAGCAATCGGTAATAGTGCTGCGACACTGCGAATCATCGGGCGATCAAGGAGCGTTGGTGGCAGGATGAAACCAAAGAGCTTTTCGAGGTAGCACCCCAGCGAGCCCAGTAAAACCGCGGCCCAAATCATGCGCGATCCCGTAAGCGATACCCAGCGAGGACGGCGATGAGTGCTGAGGCCAGCACCGGTACACCCGAACGTGTAAATGGGGTCAATACCAGTGCGACCGTTGCGCCGCCAGCGGCAATAGCCCATGCTGTTCTATCGCTTAGCCGCGGCCACAAAAGTGCAAGGAATCCCGCGGGGATTGCGGCATCGAGCCCGAGTACAGCCGGGTCACCAATTGCGGAGGCACCAAGGGCGCCTAGCAGCGTCCCGATATTCCAAAGCACATACACCGAAATGCCGGTCACCCAAAATGCGTGCCGGCTGGAGGCCACAGTGGACTCGTGTGCGATCGACATCGCCGTTGACTCATCGATGGTCAATTGAGCGGCCACCGGTTTTCGTACGCCGCGCAGGTTCAAAGTCGGGGCAAGATGTAAGGCATAGAGCCCGTTGCGGGCACCTAGGAGCCAGGCGGTGAGCACCGCGGCGATGACCCCGCCGCCGGCACCCAGTACGCCGACGAGGGCAAATTGCGAGGCACCGGTAAACATTAAAAGTGAAAGTGTTTGAGTCTGGATCGTAGTTAGGCCGCTGGCAACGCTGATGGCGCCGAAAGAAAGCCCGTAGGCTCCGGTTGCTAAGCCGATACCTATTGCACTTGAGGTAATTGGACGATTGGTGCCGTCAGGTGAACGCGTCAAGGATCTCCTCGGCGCGCGGTAGGGCGGCGGCTAAATCCGTGGGAACAAGTGAAAGGCGCGTGCGCCGTTCTAGAACATCGGCTAGCGTGCGGGCACCTTCGCAGCGCACCGCGAACACCAGTTCGACACCACGCACTCCGATGCCAGGTGCTAATGGCTCAAGGAGTTCTGGGTGCTCATCAGCAAGTGAGGCCACCCGGGCGGCTTCGGCCCCGTAACGCAGTATCAACCGGGCCGGAGTTGCTGAAGCTTGAGCGGATGGTCCCGCTCCGACGAGCGCGATTTTTGTGGTGCGGCAGGGCTTATCGCTAATTAGATCGACGGCATCTTGGGCCATTCGCCGGTAAGTCGTGAGCTTGCCACCTGTTACCGTGATGACGCCGTTTTTACCGTGGCGCACTAGATGCCGGCGTGAAATATCAGCGGTCTCGCCACTTGGGGCTTCGGGTGGGGCAACCAATGGGCGCAGCCCCGTGAACGCACCAACTGCGTCAACCGCACTAAGTGGAGTTTCTAGGACGCGTGAGACTTGGGCAAGAATCCAGTCGACGTCTTCCAGCGGTGTGCGAGGAACATCTGGAATCGGGCCAGGCTCGTCGATATCGGTGATGCCGGCAAGCAATAGACCATCGGGTCGCGGTATCACAAAGCAGTAGCGGCCGTGCATCTCAGGCACCGGAATAGTCATAGCCGCACGTGGCCGTTTAAGCGTTTCTGAACGCAGCACCACGTGGGTGCCACGTGATGGCGTGATAACCACCTGGGGATCAAAAGATTCGGCCCAAACTCCGGTCGCACTGATTACGTTTTTTGCGCGCACCTCGACTTGCTCGTCGGATTCATTGACAACCCGCACACCGGTGCCATCGGCGGACAAAACCCGATAACCGGTAAGGATGCGAGCGCCGTAAGCGGCTGCTGTTCGAGCTACGGCAACCACTAGGCGCGCATCGTCTTCCAAAAGCCCATCCCAAGCCAAGAGCCCACCGCGAACGCGAGCACCATCAATTGCCGGCAGTAACCTGCGAGTCTTCGCTGGACTGATCACCTTGGCCCCGGGTAAGACATGCCTACTCGTTCGCGATAGTGCCCGCAGCGCATCCCCAGCGGCGAATCCGGCACGGGTCAGAACCGCTGAGCCAAAGCTGGTGTCATTCATGATGGGCACAACTTGGGCGAGGGCGTGCACCAGGTGGGGCGCGATATTGGTCATCAAATAGCCGCGTTCAACCGCACTTTCCCAAGCGACGTCAACTTGACCGTTGGCCAGATACCGCAGCCCCCCGTGCACCAACTTGCTGGACCACCTAGAGGTGCCAAAAGCCAGATCCTGAGCTTCTAGGAGCAAAACGCTAAGGCCACGGGTTGCGGCATCGAGGGCTATACCGGCACCGGTGATGCCGCCCCCGATCACAACTAAGTCAAAAACTGTTGTGGTTACGGAGTTTTCATCCCCGCGACGGCGCTCTGGTGAAAGGTCGGCAAGTGGATCACCTACCGGGAGAAAATCCGCGCTCATATGTGTCAGGCTTTCATAGTGACCGTCAACCCCGATGCACTGACCCCAGACCGCGCCGATCGGTTCACCCGATGGGGGCGACCGATCGCACCGGTAGCCCTCAGTGGGCCAGTCCAGCACTTCTTGGAGGAGCACGTGGGGTTGGCAATACCGGCTGCAGCTGTGCCGGTGGTACAGAGTGCGGTGCCGCAGACCAGGCTCACGCCGACGGTCATCGCGGAGTTAAATGCTGCCGTTGGGCAGGCGCAGGTGCTGATTGAGCCGATGGCACGACTCCTGCACAGCCGAGGGATGTCTTATGTTGACATGATGCAGCGGCGCGCCGCTGATACCAGCTGTGTCCCTGATGCCGTAGTTCAGCCAGCAAGCCATGACGAGGTATTGGCCGTGCTTGGGATCTGCGTTGAGCACCAGATTGCGGTGGTGCCGTACGGCGGTGGCACTTCGGTGGTCGGCGGTGTGACGCGACCGGCAGGCACAGTCGGCATTGTGATCAGTTTGGAACGACTGCGCGAAATGATAGATCTTGATGAAGTCTCGGGCCTGGTGCGAGTGCAACCTGGCATGACCGGTCCGGTACTTGAGCGTTTGTTAGACGCGCGTGGATTCACATTGGGCCACCTACCGCAATCCTGGGAGCGCGCAACAATCGGGGGCTATGCCGCAACTCGCTCAGCGGGGCAGGCATCAAGTGGGTACGGTCGCATTGACGACATGATCGAAGCGGTGACCCTTGCGACGCCAGTTGGAACTTGGTCGGCCGGTCAGGTGCCGGCGAGTGCTGCCGGGCCGAACTTGCTGCAATTGGCAGTTGGCAGCGAAGGAGTATTCGGCGTCATTACCGAAATCACCTTACGAGTGCGACGCACCCCTAAGGCACGACATTACGAGGGAGCGATGGCACCTTCTTTTGCCGCAGGGGTTGCCGCTTGCCGAGAGTTGGCCCAGTTGGATTTGACCGGGGCTGTGGTGCGGCTCTCGGATGAAGCCGAGACCGTGGCAACACTTGCGATTTCAGGGCCTACCGGGGCGCGGCGCAAAATATTTGATCGCTACTTGTCGGTGCGCGGGGTGAGTGAAGGCGCGCTCCTGATCCTTGGTTGGGAGGAGCATTCAACCGCGCTCTTGGATGCGCGACGTGATGCGGCTTGGGGGGTCCTAAAGAAGTTCGGCGTGGTTTCGATCGGTAGGGGTGTTGGTGCTAGTTGGGAGCATGGCCGCTATTCGGGTCCGTATTTACGTGACACCCTGCTAGATGATGGTTATCTGGTCGAGACGTTCGAGACGGCTGGAGCGTGGGTCGATCTACTAAATCTTCATGAAGTTGCCAAGGGCGCCGCACTTGGCGCCCTTACTAGACAGGGGCACACTCCGTATGTCATGACTCACCTGTCCCATGTGTACGAAACCGGGGCGTCACTTTATTTCACAGTTATTGATCGGGGAGGCCCTGATTCAATTACCCGCTGGATTTCGGCAAAGAAGGTAATTAGTGCGGCCTTGCAACCAGCGCGCGGCACAATAACGCACCACCACGCAATAGGCCGTGATCACGAACCTTGGCTGGCTGCCGAAATTGGCCCAATAGGCATGGGTCTGCTGCAGGCGCTAAAGGCCGAACTTGACCCCACAGGGATCATGAACCCTGGGGTATTTACTGGGTTTGGAACGTAAGTGACGCTGGCCAAAGGGTGGTGGCGGCAAAAAAACTTAATCACCACCAGGCCGAGGCGATTGACCCTATTCTGGGTACATCAGTAAGTTGCCGGTCCACAGTTAGGCGGTTCGAGTTAAGTGTTGGCCGGCGGGCGCGGGGGATCCGCCGGTGGTTTTCATTTAGCCCTTAACCGGTTGGCTGATGTCTGTTACCAATCGAACCTCGCGCAGGATTTTGTCATCACTAATGACTCGATCACGGTAGGCGGAGTCTGGGCCCCAACCACTTGATCCGAAAAAAGCTCGGGAAATTTCATCAGCCAGCGGTAACCATGTAACTAGTGTCAAGATTCCGGCCTCACTTAAGTGATCAACTGTCGCAGCAAGGAGCCTGGATCCGTGCCCTTGTCTGGTTTGGGCCGGCTCAATCACTAGGGCCAGTAGCTCAGCTGTGGCGTTGTCCGCGTCTGGGTCGCCACTTGCCCCGAAGGCCGCGTAGCCAGCAAGTAAATCGGAGCCACTTGATCCGTCTACGGCGACAAGGAGTCGGTGCATTGGGGTTGGCGGATTCAAAATTGCCGAGGCCCAGGTCATGGCAAGATCGGCTGGATCCAGCGCGGCAAGTTCGGCCGCGGGCAAGATCGCGGCGTAGTTGACCTGCCACGAGCGAATTTGTAATGCGGCAATGTCGTCGACATCTGAGGTTCGGGCGGGTCGGACTCCAGTTGGCACCACCACATTGTGCCTTGTCTTCGGCACGCGCGTACCAACCCCGGTTTGAGTCGGCCGTCCCGGTAGGCTGGCGAGGTGGTTGAGATTCCAGGAATGCTATTTCGCAGTGACGTCACCGTTGAGTTAGTGCGGGCGGGTGCCAGTGATGCCGATGTGGTGTTTGCGGCTCGGGTGTCAACCGCTGGTGAGCAGTCTTTGGAAGATCTGCATGCCGACCCGTCGGCGGGCAAGGGGCTAATAAGCTATTTAATGCGCGAACGGCACGGTAGCCCGTTTGAGCACAACTCCATGACCTTTTTCGTGCAAGCGCCAATCTTCGTCTGGCGTGAGCACATGCGCCATCGCATCGCCAGCTACAACGAAGAGTCGGGCCGCTATCGCGAGCTCCAGCCGGTTTTTTATGTGCCCAACCGCTCGCGCAATGTGGTTCAAGTCGGCAAAACCGGCTCCTATGAGTTTCTGCCCGGTGATGATGCGCAATACGAGTTGATTGAGTCTGCTATGCGGGAGTCCTGCCGTCAGGCCTATGTGGCCTACCAAGACATGCTGGCCGCCGGTATTGCCCGCGAGGTGGCGCGAATGGTGCTGCCGGTTTCGATCTATTCAAGTGCCTACGTAACCATGAATGCCAGGGCGCTAATGAATTTCCTTTCCCTTCGACTCAAATCTAAGGGTTCGCAGTACCCGTCTTACCCACAACGCGAAATCGAGATGGTGGCTGAAATTTATGAGGAGAAATGGGCCGAGTTAATGCCCCTTACCCACGCAGCGTTCGTCGCTGCCGGTCGTGTCGCGCCTTGACGATAGCCTTTGCCCATGCCCGGTCCTAGTACTGCCAGCCAGCCCTTCGGGGTGATGCTGACGGCGATGATCAC
Organism: Candidatus Nanopelagicales bacterium; assembly: GCA_009694585.1. Taxonomy (GTDB): domain Bacteria; phylum Actinomycetota; class Actinomycetes; order S36-B12; family S36-B12. The sequence goes on from SHUQ01000026.1 coordinate 13,061, forward strand.
CCCGATGCGTGCTGACGGCACCGTTGATCTAGTTGGGGCTCAGAGCTTGGCAGCCCATCTTGTTGACAATTTGGCACATGATGGTTTGGTCATTAACGGCACTACTGGTGAAGCGTCGACCACCACTGATGAAGAGAATTTTGACCTGATTCGTGCAGTTGTCGAAGCGGTGGGTGAGCGCGCGACGGTGGTTGCGGGTGTGGGGTCCAATGATACGGCCCATTCGGTACACTGCGCCAAAGGCGCACTGCGGGTTGGCGCCCATGCGGTAATGGCCGTAAGCCCTTACTACAACCGGCCTCCGCAAGAGGGACTTGTTGCCCATTTCAAGGCGATTGCCGATGCCACCGATCTACCTCTGATCGTCTATGACATTCCCAAGCGCACCGGGGTGGCCATCGAAACCGAAACGTTAGTCCGAATCGCAGAGCATCCAAGGGTAATTGCATATAAGGACGCTAAGGGTGATCTGGATGCGAGCCAATGGGGGATGGCGCGAACTGATCTGGCTTGGTATTCCGGTGACGATATTTTAAATCTACCGCTGCTCGCACTCGGTGCGGCGGGGATGATCTCAGTCGTGGGGCACCTTGTTGGTGATCGGCTAAAGGCGATGGCGACGGCCTATGCCGCTGGCGATGTTTTGACGGCGCGCGAGATTAACCAGAGTTTGTTGCCCGTCTACACGGGGGTATTTCGTACTCAGGGTTTGATCTTGATCAAGGCGGCGCTCACAGAGCTTGGACTACCAGCTGGCCCGGTGCGATTGCCTTTGGTCAATGCGAGCAATGAGCAATTGGCGGTCCTGCGCGCTGATCTTGCCGCTGGCATGGTCAGCGGGTTCACCGCATGAGCCGAAGCGACTTACCAGCACCACCTGCGCTGCCAAGTGGGGGCCTGCGTATTTTTGCGCTCGGTGGCTTGGGTGAAATCGGCCGAAATATGACGGTATTTGAATTTGACGGCCGGCTTTTGGTTGTTGATTGCGGGGTGCTATTCCCCGAAGAGTCACAGCCCGGAGTGGATCTAATCCTGCCCGATTTCGGTCCGATTAAAGAGCGTCTTGACGATATCGAGTGCGTAGTTCTAACACACGGACACGAAGACCACATCGGTGCTGTGCCCTATCTCCTTAGGTTGCGTGAAGATATTCCGCTACTGGGCTCGCGGCTAACTTTGGCGTTACTCGAGGCCAAGCTGAAGGAGCACCGCATCAAGGCGGTGACACTTGATGTAAAAGAAGGCCAGCGCGAAAAATTGGGGCAATTTGATCTGGAATTCTTGGCGGTCAACCATTCGATCCCAGATGCACTCGCGGTTGCGATCAAGACACCGGCCGGGGTTGTGCTGCATACAGGTGACTTCAAGATGGACCAAGTGCCGCTAGATAAGCGGATCACCGACCTCAATGGCTTCGCACGACTTGGTGATGCCGGTGTCGACCTGCTGTTGATTGATAGCACCAATGCTGAAGTTCCCGGTTTTGTGCCGAGTGAGCGCGACATTGTTCCGGTGCTCGATGCGGTATTCCTGCGGGCCGAAGGTCGAATCATCGTGGCATCTTTCGCATCTCATATTCATCGGGTGCAGCAGGTAATCGACATGGCGGCCTTACATGGGCGCAAGGTGGCGTGGGTAGGCCGATCAATGATCCGCAATATGGGGATTGCCCGAGATCTTGGTTACCTTCAGATCCCAGGTGGGTTGCTGGTTGCGGTCGAAGACCTCGCGGATTTACCCGATGATGAGGCGGTGCTGATCTGTACCGGATCACAAGGTGAGCCGATGGCCGTGCTATCGCGCATCGCTAATCGCGATCATCCGATCAGTGTCGGTCCCAGTGACACCATCGTGCTGGCATCCTCACTTATCCCCGGCAATGAGAATGCCGTGTTCCGCGTTATCAACGGCCTGTCGAAACTGGGTGCGCATATCATCCATAAGGGCAATGCTCTAGTGCATGTTTCGGGTCACGCAGCAGCCGGCGAATTGCGTTATGTCTACAACATCGTCAAACCTCGGCATGTGCTGCCGGTTCACGGCGAATGGCGGCATATGCGCGCCAATGCTGAGATCGCGAGAGGTGTCGGCATTGACGCTGATCGTATTTTACTCGCTGATGATGGTGTCGTCGTAGACCTAGTTGATGGGCGCGCGTCGATAACTGGCTATGTTCCGGTCGGCTTCGTTTTTGTTGACGGCTCAAGTGTCGGTGATGTCACCGAGACATTACTTAAAGACCGACTGGTTCTGGGCGAGGAAGGATTTATCTCCATCTTCGCCGCGGTTGACCTAATTGATTCAAAGGTGGTTGTTGGTCCAGAGATTCACGCTCGAGGCCTCGGGCTCGATGATGACGCTATGTTGCCGCTCCTAGAGCAGGTACGTGAGGCCCTGGAGGAATCACTGCGCCATGGCACCACCGACCCCCACGAACTGCAGAAATTGGTGCGGCGCCGGGTGGGTAAGTGGATTAGTGGCACCCATCGCCGCCGCCCGATGATCGTGCCGGTAATTGTGGAGGCGTAGCTGCCTGCACCGCAAGAATCTGGTCGTTGCGTGATTTCGGGGGTGTTTCCTGACGCAATGAGCCGGTCCAAGGGGCGAGCGTGTGGGAAATAGGACAAAAGGGTCAGCGCGACACGCACTCATGGGGAGGGTGTGACTACCGGGACTGGTGGGTTTAGGTCGGTACGCTGCGGACATGGCTTCCCGCACGTCCGCACCGGCGCGTTCACGCCCTGGCCGCGGATCTTCCCCAGCTAAAAGTCCAATTCGGCGTACCCCGTCGCCCAAGCGCTCACGGGGTAGGCCGGGGCCGGTAGCCCGCGGTATTTTCGCCGGTGGGCGAGCGGTTCGAGGTGGCTACCTAGCGGTGGCGCATGGCGTGGGCTTCGTGACCCGAAGTGTCGGGTCCGGGGCGCGGGGCCTGGATCCGGCACAGCGCCGTGATGGGCTAGCTCTGGCATTTATCACCGCGGCAGCGATTTTGTTCGCCGGTACCTGGTTCGGGGTTGACGGCTGGTTCGTTTCTTGGGCAGCGATGGTGGCGCAGGCGCTATTTGGTGCCTTGGATTGGGTGCTACCGATCGTCTTGTTGGCCTTGGCCTGGCGCTATTTGCGCCACCCTGATGACCAAGCCACCACCGGTCGCATGTTGATCGGCGGGGCGGCCGTGCTGGTTGCCCTAGTTGGCGGCTGGCACTTGATCGGTGGAGCTGCAACGCCAAGTGATGGAGCCGAGGCGATGAGCTCCGGCGGCGGAGTAGTTGGTTGGGTTGCGACAGTACCAATAGTGGCAGCAATTGGACCGATTGTTACGGGAGTGGTTTTTGTACTACTCTTTATTTTTGGGATTTTGATCCTAACTGCGACCTCGATAAGTTCGGTGCGCACGAAATTTGGTGCTGGATTACGTTCACTGGCGCGCATTGGTGCCGTGGGGTCGGTGTTCAAAAGGCGCCCAAAGGGCGGTACTGTGGCCGCGTCCGACAAAGGCGACGGCTTTGACGATCTTGATGACATTGATGAAGGCCTAGCCGCGAATGTAGTCGATGATTTCGTCGCCGAGGGGTTTGTTGGAGATGAGCCCTTCGTAACCCCTGTTGCCGAAGATGAGTTCCGGCCGGCCGCTGGGCTAATGGCTGGTCTAACTCCGACCGGTGCGATTGCCCGACCGGACCGAGTAGTTGAGCCCATTGGCCACCTGTCCCGCCATGAAACGGTGGCCCTAGCGCGCCCGGTTAACGCGGTATCGGCGAGTCGGGTGCCGAAGGTTGTTGAGCAATTGCCGTTGTCGGGCAGCGTTGCTTATGTATTGCCGCCGGCGAACCTGCTAAAACCCGGGGCGGAGCATAAGACTGCTACGCGGGCCAATGACCAAGCTGTTGCCGCATTGACTGAAGTTCTCGAACAATTTGGTATTGACGCGCAGGTAACCGGGTTCATGCGCGGCCCCACCGTCACGCGCTATGAAATCGAATTGGGCCCGAGCGTCAAGGTTGAGCGGGTTACGGCGCTGAGCAAGAACATCGCCTACGCCGTGGCAAGTGCTGATGTGCGGATCCTCAGCCCCATACCTGGCAAGAAAGCAATCGGAATCGAGATCCCGAACTCAGATCGAGAACTAGTTGCACTGGCAGATGTCACGCGTAGCAAGGAAGCGACCGGTGATCAGCATCCGATGGTGGCGTCGCTGGGCAAAGATGTTGAGGGCGGGTTCGTGGTTGCCAACCTCGCAAAAATGCCGCATATTCTGGTTGGAGGCGCGACCGGGGCTGGTAAATCCAGCTGCATAAATGCGCTTGTTACTTCGATTTTAATGCGGGCAACACCGGATGAAGTTCGCCTTATTCTGGTTGACCCCAAGCGGGTTGAGTTGAAGGCTTATGAGGGTGTTCCGCACTTGATCACACCCATCATTACCAACCCGAAGAAAGCCGCTGATGCGCTGCAGTGGGTTGTTAAAGAAATGGATCGCCGCTACGACGACCTAGCGCTTTATGGCTTCAGGCATATCGATGATTTCAACAAGGCTGTCAAGAGTGGTCGGGTTGAAGCCCTTGCCGGTAGCGAACGAGTGCTCAGGCCGTATCCGTATTTGCTGGTTGTTGTTGATGAGTTAGCCGATCTCATGATGGTGGCACCTCGTGATGTTGAAGATGCGATCGTGCGAATCACCCAGTTGGCACGTGCCGCTGGCATACATCTGGTTCTGGCAACGCAACGCCCAAGCGTCGATGTTGTCACGGGTTTGATTAAGGCGAATGTGCCGAGTCGATTGTCATTTGCAACTTCAAGCCTGATTGACAGTCGCGTTATTTTGGATCAGGCCGGGGCAGAGAAACTGGTTGGGCAAGGTGATGGCTTATTCTTGCCCATGGGAGCGAATAAGAGCCAAAGAATTCAAGGTGCCTTTGTTTCTGAGAACGAAATTCGCGCGGTGGTGGCGCACTGCAAGGCGCAGTCGGCAGCGGTGTACCTCGATGAGGTCACGGCCGTGGCAACTACAGCAGCCAAGGAAGTTGACGGCGATATCGGCGACGACCTTGATGTGCTCCTCCAGGCTGTCGAGCTCGTGGTGTCAACCCAGTTCGGCTCGACCTCGATGTTGCAACGCAAGTTGCGGGTGGGGTTTGCTAAAGCCGGGCGGCTAATGGACCTAATGGAGTCACGTGGGATTGTCGGCCCCAGCGAAGGTTCAAAAGCCCGGGACGTACTGGTAAAACCCGATGAGCTACCGAAAATCATTGCGATGCTTCGAGGTGACGGCTAAGAGTGGCTGGTCACTTTGTCCTCTGAATGGTTACGCACATTTACCTACTTCTCGCACTAAGAGTCGCTGGCATCTCCTATGCTTTTCCCCATGATCGTGGGCTGGGGGCGATAGATGAGCGTCGGTGCCAAAGTAATGGCGGCTCGCCTCGCGCTAGGCCTGAGCACCGCCGACGTAGCGGCGTCAACCAAAATTCGCGAGTCAATGTTGGTGGCCTTGGAAGCTGATGAATTTGATTGTCTCGGCGGGGATGTATACGCACGGGGCCACTTAAAAGTCTTGGCGGCTCAGTTGGATATAGACCCTGAGGCCCTTGCTGCTGATTTTGATGAATTTTGTATGGGGTCAAGTGCGATGACTCTGTAGTACGTCCCGCTAGCTCTTGGCCCGAAGGCACCTCCGTAGGCTGGGGTGGTGATCGTAGAGACCTCCACAACAAAATCGTCAAGCGCCAAACAAAGTGTTGCTTTGGTGACTTTAGGTTGTGCACGCAATGAGGTTGACTCCGAAGAGCTCGCTGGCCGGCTGACCGCCGCGGGTTGGACGATCGTCGATGATCCAGCAGCAGCCGATGCGGTTCTCGTTAATACCTGCGGATTTGTTGACGTTGCCAAGAAGGATTCCATTGATGCAGTGCTAGGTGTTGCGTCGCTAAAGAGCGATAGCGGTGGACCGCAGGCGGTGGTTGCAGTGGGCTGCCTGTCAGAGCGGTACGGCCGTGACCTTGCTGACGAGTTACCCGAAGCTGATGCGGTCTTAAGTTTTGACGACTATCCAGATATTGCCGAACGGCTCCGGGCCATAGTGGCCGGTGATCGGCCGCAGGCGCACCAGCCAAGGGACCGGCGCGCACTCCTTCCAATTTCACCGGTTGATCGTCCCGCGGTTGCTGGCGCAATTCCGGGCCATGGCCAAAGCGAATTGATGGATGTACCTGGTTGGCAGCCACCGATATTGCGCCGCCGCCTGGACGGCAGCCCGGTTGCGCCCGTTAAATTGGCATCGGGCTGTGACCGCAGGTGCACCTTTTGCGCGATCCCGACATTCCGTGGGTCATTTATTTCCCGTCCGCCTGCCGATATCATCGAAGAAATCAAGTGGTTAGTAGAGCAAGGTGTGCAAGAAGTAATCTTGGTCAGTGAAAATTCGACGTCATACGGCAAGGACCTCGGTGACCTGCGCCTAATGGAGGCGTTATTGCCGGCCATTGGCAATCAAACCGCGCTTCGCAGATTGCAGGTTGCCTATTTGCAACCAGCGGAAGTTCGACCCGGCCTAATTGAGGTCATCGCTAGTACCCCGGTGGTTGCGCCATATTTTGATCTCTCATTTCAACATGCCAGTAGTGCGCTACTGCGCCGCATGCGCCGCTTTGGTGGGCGAGCGGACTTTCTCGCGCTAATCGCACAGATCAGGGATTTGAACCCAGAGGCTGGAATCAGAAGTAATGTCATCGTTGGTTTTCCCGGTGAGACGCAAGAGGAGTTCGACGAATTAGTGCTGTTCTTGAACCAAGCGCGCCTCGATGCGGTAGGGGTATTTGGCTACAGCGATGAAGATGGCACCGAGGCCGCGACTTTTGATGGCAAGTTGTCTGTTGAGGTCATTCGTGAGCGCGTTGAGGTGATTTCAGCGGTAGCCGAAGAGATCATGGCCCAGCGCGCCGAGGATCGAATCGGCACCACCGTGCAGGTTTTGATCGAAGTTATTGAACTTGACCAAGATGGTGAGCCAACCGGGCGGGTGGTCGGCCGGGCAGGCCACCAAGGCCCCGATGATGGAGCCACCATCATCAATTCCGCGCTAGGTGATCAGGTGCTAAACATCGGAGACTTTGTTGACGCCAATGTGGTCGACACCGAAGGGGTCGACTTACTGGCGGAGCCCGTATGAAACCACCTAAACCCGATACCGTTGGAGATTTGGTATCCGGTGCGTCTATTGCGAATATTGC
>SHUQ01000027.1 GCA_009694585.1 Candidatus Nanopelagicales bacterium
GCAGAAGCACTATCTGATGGCGATGGTGCAGAAGCACTATCTGATGGCGATGGTGCAGAAGCACTATCTGATGGCGATGGTGCAGAAGCACTATCTGATGGCGATGGTGCAGAAGCACTATCTGATGTCGATGGTGCAGAAGCACTATCTGATGTCGATGGTGCTACCTGGTTAGAGGTGGGTGTCGGCGGTGTCGGTGAGCTGCTTGGGCAAGGGTTGCCGCTAAGGCCAGCCTGGAAGTTGCTGGTATATCGATAACCTGGATCTGCATTCCCGTCTTGCGGGCCAATTTGCCACCAACCCAGGCTGCTCACGTTGCCAGCTTTCGCGATTGACGCACCGAGGGCACACGCGTTAGCGGTGGTGAAGTCTTCGCCTGATCCCTGTGCACCAAGTGCTGGTGTAACTCCAACCGGGAGGTTAGGGAACTGCGCCTGCGTGGCCTGCAGTGATGCAAATACTGTTGCACCCATATCGGGCTCAGTAGTGCCGAACCACATGGCCATGGCATTGAGGCTCAGGTTCTTAACACCAGCGTTAACAAAATCATTGACGACGCTGATCGCAGGCCCCGGCAGACCATCAGGCAAGGTGCCGAGCGTCAAACTGATTTGTAGCTCTGGGTGCGCCTTTTGAAGGGCCGCCACCGCCGCTGCGCGCCGCTGGGAGTTTGCCTGGTTGTATACGATGCCGCCTGACGCTTCGATGTCGAAGTCAAGGCGATCAAGGTTGAGGCCCGTAACTATCTGCTCGAATACCGCCTGCAACTGCTCTTCATCGGTGCAGTTGGCGCTGAGATCATCCGGCCCACCTTCTGGTGCGCTTTGGCCACCGATTGATGGAATCACTCGGCCACCAGCTGCCTGGAAGCTCGCGATAGCCGCCGCAACCGTGCCACCTGTGACCGGCTGATTGGCGCCACCCCACTGCGCCGTACATTGATAAACACCTTGGGTGATGAACCCGGCCGAGAAGTTCTTCAGGCCCGTCGCGTTACCGATGCCGACGAAGTCAGGCGTCGGCCAGCCACCCGCATCTACATAAGGTGCCACAAGGACATTCGATGGCCATTCACTGGATGGTAGTGAACCTGCCCCGTCAATAAATAGTGATGCGCTCTTGAATTTCAGCGGTGGAGTAGACCGCTGCGAGCCAACTACACCTTTGAGGGTTTCGGATATTGCTTCGTCGACCAAGATGGTGGCCGGATAAGAGACGACATTGCCGGTCATTGTTGGGTTCCCGAGGGTCATGACAACAGAGTCTTCGGCCCCAGCGGGGTTGAGTTCCACCAAGACTGCGTTTGGCGCATCACCAGCGAACAAATAGTTCCATGAGTTGACAACCGAAGTCGTGCTCAGCACCTTTGCTAAGCGAGCCGGACGATCCGTGAAGGCCAAGGTGTGTGGGTCTACGTCGGTAAGGGTTAGCGTGTAACTGCCGTCTGCGTTCTTGCTGAGGAATCCACCATCAGCCGACTGGGAGAACAGCCACGACTGACCCGCCGAGGTGTTAGAAGCCGGCTTAGCAATCGCCCACACCCCAGCCGCCGCAATAAGTACAGCAACAACAACAATCCCGGTGATCCAGCCTTCCAGTTTTGTCATGTTCAAATCATGCGATGCAACTATGGAAAAAGCAAGGTTATTTCCTCACTATCCTCAAAAGTCACCGAAAATGTAGGGATGCCACCACATCTTGGCAGGCATCTGAACTTTAAAACGCGAACCCGGGGCCGACTAAACCCTCACTGATTCTTCTCGAATACCAACCGCAGACCAACTAATGTCAAATCCGGTTCGTGATGGGTAATCGTGCGCGACTCCGGAACCACGATCGGAGCCAGCCCCCCTGTTGCAACAACCGCGGTCAACTCATCAAGCTCTTCGCGAATACGATCCACTAACCCATCAACTTGGCCCGCGAAACCGTAGATCGCACCCGACTGCAGCGCCTCGACGGTGTTCTTGCCAATTGGGGAACGCGGACGCACCAACTCAACCTTGCGTAATTGCGCCGCGCGTTGGGCGAGCGCGTCAAGGGAAATCTCAATCCCGGGCGCCAGCGCCCCGCCCAAGAACTCACCTTTTGCGGACACCACGTCGAGATTTGTCGATGTGCCGAAATCAACAACAATGCATGGGCCGCCAAAAAGGTGATGCGCGGCCAAGGTATTGACGATGCGGTCAGCGCCAACCTCTTTTGGGTTGTCGGTCAAGATCGGCACGCCGGTCTTAACACCGGGCTCGATGATGATGGTAGGGATCCCGCTGTAATAGCGATCGAGCATCAGGCGCATCTCACTTAGTACCGCTGGCACCGTGCTACAAAGCGCTATGCCGGTGACTTTCGCCTTACCCTCGAGCAGGCCCCGGTAGGTGAGTACTAGCTCATCGGCGGTCGTGCGGCCATCGGTCTTGATCCGCCATGACGCCGTCAGGTGATCACCGCCAAACAACCCTAGAACCGTGTTGGTGTTACCAACGTCAATGGCTAGCAGCACTTATATCTCCTGCCGTAAGTCAGCACCTATATCCATAACGGGAGCCGAGTGCGTCAATGCACCCACCGCAAGGTAGTCCACGCCGGTAGCGGCCACCTCAGCAGCCACTCCCAAGCTCAGCCCACCGGAGGCCTCAAGTTTCGCGCGACCCTTGGTACGTTGCACGGCCGCACGCAAGTGTTCGAGGTCAAAGTTATCCAGGAGTACCAAATCGGCTCCAACTGCCAACACCTCATCAAGTTGTTGAAGTGAGTCGACCTCGACTTCAACCGGCACTTGCGGGAATCTCGCCCGCACCGCGGCGAAGGCTTGGGCGACACCGCCAGCAGCCAGCACATGGTTGTCCTTGACCAATGCCGCATCAGATAGCGACATCCGATGGTTTTGCCCACCGCCACAACGCACCGCGTATTTCTCCAGCCCTCGCATACCCGGAGTGGTCTTGCGGGTGTCGCGAAGAACCGCCCCGGTGCCAGCAATAGCTGTAACCCACGCCGCGGTCAACGTCGCGATGCCGCCGAGGTGGCCGAGCAGATTAAGCGCGGGGCGCTCGGCGCGCAACAGATCATGGGTCGGGCCAGTTATTGAAATAAGCACGGCCCCACGTTCAACTCGATCACCGTCGCAAGCCACGACTTTGATCTCCAGTGCCGGGTTGACACTTTCGAATATCGCTGCAGCAACCGGTATACCGGCCGCAATACCGGCTTGACGAGCCACCAAATCAAGGGTCGCGCGCTGCCCCAACGGCACCGTGGCAACGGTAGTTACATCTTCACCGCCGGCTAGATCCTCAACCAGCGCTATCTCAATGAGGCGGGTCACCTCTGCCGGGTCAAGCCCGGCGGCAATTAGCGCAGCAATTGTCGAATCAATCATGGTCGCGACCAGAGTTCAAATCAACATTTATTCGCCTAGTCTCTAGTTGCCCCTGCTCGTTTAGCCGCGAAACTAAACGCACCCGCCAAACTTCATCATTTAGGTCGGGGAAATCCTCGCGCCAATGCGAACCGCGGGTCTCTTCACGTAACAGCGCATGATGAACGAGCACGCTGGCGAGCGCATAAATATTGGTGGCTTCCCAGTCTTCGGTGCAAGGCTTTGCACCATCATGGGTTTCAAGTGCAGCGAGCTCCTTGGCGGCGGAGTCCAAGGATTCCTTACTGCGCAACACACCGGCATGGTGATCCATGGTGCGCTGGATATCTCGGCGCACGGCGTTAGGCAGTAATTCCTCGGTTGCAGAAGCCACCACCGGCTCACGCACCACCGGGTGCTCCTGCGCTAGCACATCGCCAATTCGAGTAGCGAAGACTAGCCCTTCAAGAAGTGAGTTGGACGCCAACCTGTTGGCACCATGCACACCTGTGCAAGCAACCTCACCGCAGGCAAATAGACCCGGGATCGAAGTTCGGCCCCACAGGTCGGTGAGTACCCCACCGGATGCAAAGTGTTGGGCAGGTGAAACCGGGATGAGATCAGTAACTGGATCGATGCCCCGGGTTCGACACGATTCAAGGATCGTCGGGAAGCGGTGCACCCAGCGATCAGCGCCAAGGGCCCGGCCATCAAGCCAAACGTGGGCCGCACCCGTCTCGCGCATGCGGCGCATGATCGCTTTAGCCACCACATCGCGCGGCGCTAAATCGGCCAGCGGATGCTCGCCGGCCATGAAACGCTTGCCGCTGTCATCAAGGAGAACCGCGCCCTCACCGCGCACCGCTTCAGAGACAAGCGGCTGCTGCCCCTGAGCTAGTGGCCCCAGCCACAAAACCGTCGGGTGAAACTGCACGAATTCAAGGTCGGCAACATCAGCACCAGCGCGCAATGCGAGTGCAACTCCATCACCGGTCGCAACATACGGGTTTGTGGATTGCAGAAAGACTTGACCAAAGCCACCTGAAGCAAGAACCACGCTCGGTGCGAGGGCTGCGCCAATGCCGCCGCGCTGCCCAGAGCCAACCACGTGCAGGGTAACCCCTTGCGCCGCACCAGTTTCATCAAGGAGCAGGTCAAGTACAAGGGCGTTCTCTACTACTTCAATACCCGGATCGGCAGCGACCGCAGCAACCAAGGTGCGCGATACCTCTGCGCCGGTGGCATCACCACCGGCGTGCGCAATTCGATCACGCAGGTGCCCACCTTCACGGGTAAGGGAGATCTCGCCGGCAGCATCGAGATCAAAATGCGCACCGAAAGCGATCAGTTCGCGGACCGCGGCCGGCCCTTGGGTGACGAGTACCTGCACGGCCTCTTCATTACACAGCCCAACCCCAGCGACCAAGGTGTCCTGCAGATGCTCCTGAGGTGAATCATCTTCGGCCATCGCCGCGGCAATGCCACCCTGGGCCCACCGGGTTGAGCCTTCATTAACTTGCGCTTTGGTAACGAGCAATACCGTCTTGCCCGCGGCCCGCGCATGCAACGCCGCTGTGAGACCGGCGACTCCTGAACCCACGACCACCACATCAGCGCGGGCGGTCCAACCTGGTTGATCCGCGCGCAACCGCTGAGTGAGCCGCAAGTTACTCACCCCAAGGTCGCTCATTCGGGCGCTCCCAAGTCACAGGGTGCATTATCGAGCAACCTGGTGGCACCAATACGCACCGCAACCACCACCCGAGCCGGCCCACCTGCCGGAGCTGGCCCCAGATCTGGCGCCGTCACCACGAAGTAGTCAACTTTTATTGCTGGCTCCTGTGACAAGACTTCTAACCCCGCAGCGACCGCAGCGTCTTGCCCAAATTGCGCGGCAGCCACGGCGGCGTCGACCGCCTTCGGGATCAATGCCGCCATGGCTCGTTCGGGCGCCGTTAGATAGCGATTGCGGCTACTCAAAGCTAACCCATCTGGTTCACGCACGGTTTGCACCGGCACCACCTTGACCGGCACCTCACGATCAGCAAACATTTGGGTGACGAGCACCAATTGCTGATAGTCCTTTTCGCCAAAGGTCACGAACTGGGCCCCGGTCAATTGTTGCAATCTGCTCACCACGGTCAGCATGCCGCGAAAATGGCCGGGCCGAGCAGTACCTTCCAAAATCATGCCGACCGGGCTGGCGTTAACCATTTCACTTTCAGGCAGCGCCGCCATATCCGCAGTGCCATAAACATCTATCGAATCGGGTGCATAGACAATATCGACACCATTGACTTCACAAATCCGACAGTCGGCATCGAGGGTGCGCGGATACTTCGCAAAATCCTCGCCCCCGCCAAATTGAGTTGGGTTTACGAATACGGTGACGATGACGGTGCCATCAGGGCCCACGCACTCACGGGCCACTCGCATCAACTCTGCATGGCCATCATGCAATGCACCCATTGTCATGACTACCGCGATTTCACCCCTGCATAGTTCGGGGATTTCGCGGTGAAAATGCGCGAGGGCTGTCATCGCCCCTCCCCCAAGACTTGCAGCAATGGTTCGGCAGCCTGCGGGCTAAGTAGCCCGGCACTCACCGCGCGATCGGCGGTCAGCCGCCCCAAAGCACGATAACCAGCAGCGGCCTGTTCAGAAACCTGGGCAATTACCTCGAGGTGAGCGGCAACAGATGCGGCATCACCACGCGCGACCGGCCCGGTTAACGCCTGATCCCCTAGTCGCAAAGCATTATCCAGCGAGGCACTAAGCAGAGGCGCAATAAGTTGTTGCGGATTTTCGATCCCAGCAACTTTTAAGAGGTCAACAGTTTGTGCTACCAAAGTAATCAAATAATTTGATCCATAAGCAAGTGCCGCGTGATACAGGGCGCGGGACTCCTCCGGGACCCAAACCGGGTCACCACCCATTTCGACAACAAGGGCCTCGGCAATTGGGCGCATTGCAGCTGGCGCTGTCACCCCGAATGGGCAGTCTGCCAGTCGGGCCAAATCAACGCTGGTGCCCGTAAAAGTCATGATCGGATGCACCGCAATCGGCACCGCACCGTATTGGGTTACCGGCGCCAGTACCGAGATGCCATATCGGCCCGCCGGATGCACCCAAAATTGCCCCGGGTGCACATTGCCGGTTTCACCAAGGCCCGCGACCAGGCTTGGCAAGATGTCATCGGGCACCGCAACGAGCACCAGGTCGACATCCTTGGTCGCCCCCGGCACATCGGTGATCGCCACCCCAGGTAGCAGCGCCTCAGCACGCAACCTAGATAAATCAGAAACCGCCGAAACCGCGAGGACTTGATGGCCGGCCCGGCGCAGTGCCGCACCCAGCACCGCCCCGACACGACCGGCCCCAATCACGCCGATTTTCAGTCGGGGTGGGCCAAGTTCGTTCACAGGGTGAGCGTAGAGGGAGGCTACTGCCTCGCACTAATCGCGCCCGGTCAACAGTGCCGCCACCTACCCGCGACTAACCTGTCATGTCGTGGCTATCCAGCATTCATGGCAGCAAGCCTGGGAGCAGACTCTTACCGGAGCCAATAGTTTCTATCGTGATAACCCGCCGGCAAATCAATTCACAACCTCGGTGATGTTCAATGGCGAGCTTGCGTCAGCTGTGGCCGAGTTGATCCGTGGTTTCGATGACGGCACTGAGTTGATCATCACCGATGTCGGTGCCGGTGCCGGGCAATTATCCCTGGCCCTTGCCGACCAACTGGCTGAGCGGCCGTGGATCCGGTTCGCAGCAGTTGACCTGAGCCCGTCGCCCGCGGTGTTACCGCCGTCGATGCGGTGGTTGGTGGGTGATGCCCGCGCGCTGCCGCTGCAACCAGCACGCCGGGTAGTTATCGCCCATGAATTTCTAGACGATATCCCCTGCGAAAGATTCGAAGTTGATGAATGGGGCGAAGCACACTTGATCATTGTCACTGACGGTGCGGCGATAATGGGGCCGACCTTGGCTGATGACATTGCGTGCGCGCGGCTGGAGGTAAACGCCGCTGAATTACGCAACTGGCTTGATAAGTGGTGGCCGGCCCGCAGGCCTTTTATGCGCGGTGAGGTCGGCAGCACTCGTGATGCCACGTGGCAACACCTGACCGGTTGGATAACAAGTGGCCTCGGCATAGCAATCGATTACGGTCACCTGCGCGCAGAGCGCGAAGTTGGAACCTGGGATGGCGGCACCTTGACCGGTTTTCGCGGTGGCCGCGCGGTAACGCCGATTCTTGATGGCTCATGCAATATCACCGCTCATGTGGCCATGGATGCCGTTGCTGCAGCACGGCCCAATTGTGAGTACACGCTTAATCGGCAAACCGAGGTACTGCACGGGGGGCACGTTACGAAGCCAGGTGGACTAGGCGACTTCCTTTGGTTAACTCAGGAGTTTTCAGACACCTGACAAGATGAGCGGGTGCAGGAGTTATTGGTTGCCCTCGGAGCAGCTCGATACCTTGACCATGACGTTGTACTTGAACTCGATGATCTCCACCCGGCGTCACATGCCGCACTGCAAATTCGAGTGACCCTCGATGACCAAGGTCTGATCAGTGCCGCCGACCCGCAGGTGGGCTTGCTACACCGAAGCTCCGAGAAGCTCTTCGAAGCCCGCGACTACCGACAGATAATGATGCTCGCCAACAGGCACGATTGGCTCTCTGCTTTTTCGTCCGAACTCGGTGTCGCACTCACCGTCGAGGCCGCCATGGGTATCCATCCGCCGCCGCGCGCAACCTGGACTCGAACATTGCTAGCTGAGATGAATCGCGTTTCGGCATCACTCCTATTACTTGGCGCTCCGACAAGGGACCTGCAACTGCTCCAATTTCGCGAGAGGTTCTTGACCCTTCAGGAGTTGGCAAGCGGGGGCCGCGTACACCCAATGATCAATCGCATTGGGGGACTCGCGCACCCATTGACCAAGCAGTGGATAACCGAACTAATGATCGTGATCGCCGAACTAACTTCGCAGTTGCCAGCCATCACCACCGCTACCGAGGCCGCAACTGCGCCATTTGCTGGCCGTGCGGTTTTATCGCGCACCGATGCCATCACCTACGGGGTCACCGGGCCGGTTGGGCGTGCAAGTGGCCTTGACCTTGATCTTCGACGTGACGAGCCGTACTTGGCTTATGGTGAACTCGCTGAATTCTTGCTGGTGCCAACTGCGACCGCTGGCGATCTGCCGGCGCGCTATCGCCTGCTACTTGACCAAATACCAGTTTCGCTAAACCTGATGACCGCCTGCGCCGAACAGGTACTGGGTGCTGGCGCGATAAATGTGCCGCTGCCAAAGGTAGTAAAAGTCCCAGAGAGCACTTCGTATGGCCAAATAGAAGGTCCACTTGGAGTAAGTGGCTACTTGCTGGTCAGTATCGGTGAGAAATCACCTTGGCGACTAAAACTTCGCACCCCATCACTAAGTAACGTGCAGGCAATGGCCGCAGCTGTCATTGGCCTGCCGATGGCAGATCTTGGGCCAGCGTTGATGTCATTCTTCTTCGTGGTCGGCGATATCGACCGCTAAGAGAGATTTACCTGCTGCGGTAGTGCGGCAGGTTACTTCTCGTGTTCGCGTAGATAGGTCGCGAACCGCGCCCGAAGCAGCGCCTCGGTGGTTGGGTCCAGTTGATCATCACCCATCATTTCGCGAACTGCCTTCACCGTCTCGATAAAGGTGCCGCCGACCGCCCCGAGGTCACCGCCTTCACCCTCGATGGCAACCATGCCCGGCATATGGCCGAAGAGATCAGTGAAGAATCCGAGGTCAAAGCGCTTTTCGGCGACACGGAAGGCGCGATGGCGCAATTCGTCAAATGGCAGGTCTTCAAGAACTTCACTCATGGGGCTGACTCTATCTGGGCGCCTTTGACATCGTCATCGTCAATAGGTAACCGGCAAATATGCTCCAGCCAGAGTGCGACGAGCAGCAACAGCAAGGATCCGGCCGCAGTACCCAAAGCAGCCCAGAGGGTATCTTGACCCGCTTCGGTGACCCGAGCAGGAAGCGCGGCTAGTGCCACCCCAACATAAAACCCCGCGACAAGTGATCCGGTGCGCGAGGCTGCCATCGCTAGAGCGGCCGTACGCGCAGCGATAATCGGTGGCATTGGCTTGGCTCCGGGGCGGCGCTGGAGCCTTGGCCGGGCCAGCAAGGTCCAAATGCCCAGGGCCAGCGCCAAAATCCACATGGTGCTGGCGGCCAACCACGGCACCGGCAGGATGCGCCCAGATTGCCCCTCCATCAAGCTCACCGCAGCCCAGCCAGCGGCAGCCGCTAGCACCGCCAGCAAGATGAGCACCCGAACTCTGGTCGGCTTCACCACAGGCCTCTCACGGGTTCAACTCTATGAAAGGCAGGGCCGAGGTTAGGCGCACCGCTCCGGTAGGTCTGGCAGCGGCCAACCCAGCGATCGGCCCAATGCCGGGGAGCACCGCCGCCGGGTTGATCTCCAGCCAGGGCACTAGGACGAACTCCCGATCCTGGGCCCGTGGGTGCGGCACGGTCAATACTTCATCAGTAACAATTAACTCGCCAAAAGTAATCAAATCAATATCCAAAGTGCGCGGACCCCAACGCACCTCACGGGTGCGATGCGAAGAGTTCTCGATTTCGTGAGCCACGCCAAGGAGTTCATGCGCTGTCATGGTGGTCTGCGCCAACAGCACCGCATTTAGATAAACCGGCTGTTCCGGGCCACCCACTGGATCTGTCTGATAAATACTAGAAACCGACTTGATTTCAATTTCCGGATGCTGACCTAGTGCTTCAATGGCACCCTTTAGTGCCGCCATCGGATCACCAAGGTTCGCCCCGAGTGCTAAAACCGCAGGGGTCGAAGTCATGGCCGCATGATGCGCAGTGCTACGTCGGTAAATGGCACCGGGATCGGCGCCTGCGGCTTGTGGACGGTTACCTCAACCTTTACTACCCCGCCCAACTCGAGAATCTTGGTCGCGATGTGCTCGGCAAGGGTCTCGATGAGATCGACCGGTTCACCAATTATTAACTCGTGCACCACCTGCGCAACCGTCGCGTAATTTACGGTATCCACTAACGCATCAGTCGTGGCCGCAGCGCGCGACTGCAGGTGCACGTTGACATCAACAATGAACTCCTGCCCGTCACGGCGCTCCTCGGCGAACACTCCATGGTGGCCATGGCCGCGGATCCCGGTCAACATGATGATGTCGCTCACTACTGCCTCCCCCGAGCCCATGCCCTACCAACGAGTACTGCATCGACCGCAGCTTTGACATTGTGCACGCGCACGCCCCAGACCCCGCTAGCCGCTGCGATCGCCGATACCGCATCGGTCGCACCATCGCGCTCGGCGAAGGCACGGGGCCGCCCTGAATCGTCGGCCAATAGTGAGCCCAGGAAGCGTTTGCGCGAGGCACCGATAAGAACCGGGTAGCCCAGATCGACGAACTCAGTTAGGTGATTAAGCACCTGCCAGTTGTCATCTACGTCCTTGGCGAACCCAAGACCGGGATCAATGATGATGGAATCGGGGTCAACGCCACCGGCGATCGCTGCCTGCAATTGATCACTCAGTTCACTTATGACATCGCCCGCAACATCTTCGTAAACGGCAAGTTGATTCATCACAGCGCCGTGCCCGCGCCAGTGCATTATCACATAGGGCACATCTTGTTCCGCCACCGTCGCATACATAGCTGGATCGGCACGACCGCCGCTGACATCGTTAATAAGGCAGGCGCCGGCCGCTACGCACTCGCGTGCGACTTCAGCTTTCATCGTGTCAATGCTGACATGAACTGCGGCAGCCACCAGCGCGCGCACCACCGGTAATACTCTGCTCAACTCCGTTTCAACATCCACCGGAGTAGCACCCGGCCTGGTGGACTCACCGCCCACGTCGATGATGTCAGCGCCGTCTCGACTAAGGGCAATACCATGCTCTACCGCGCTAGTTCCTTCGAAGTGTTTGCCACCATCAGAAAATGAATCCGGCGTGACGTTGAGCACACCGATCACGATTGGTCGGTCCAACTGCAAGAGATCCTCAGGTAGGCCCGACGGGTGGCAGCGCGACATGGCTCGCGCTGCGCTAACGGCTCATGATGAGTGACATCGCCTCGGCGCGAGTGGCTGGCACCAACAAGGAGCCACGCACCGCGCTGGTGATCGTCTTAGCTCCGGGCTTGCGCACCCCGCGCATTGCCATACACAGATGCTCAGCCTCAATGATGACGATCGCACCACGGGGATCAAGGATGCGCATCAGCGCATCGGCAACCTGAGTAGTCAGACGTTCTTGCACCTGGGGTCGGCGCGCGAACACGTCAACCAGACGCGTCAATTTAGATAGCCCGGTGATGGTGCCGTTGACATTGGGGATGTAGCCGACATGGGCAACCCCGTGAAACGGCACCAGGTGATGCTCACAAGTGCTATACATCTCGATATCGCGCACGATGACTAGTTCTTCATGCCCAATGTCGAAGGTGGTAGTCAAGACCTCATCAGCGGTCATACGGAGACCACCAAAAATCTCACCATAAGCTCGCGCCACGCGAGCCGGAGTGTCGCGCAAACCTTCGCGCTCTGGGTTCTCGCCGATCGCTACCAATAAATCGCGAATGGCGCGTTCAACTCCTACCGCGTCATATGGCCCCGCAGCGTCATCGCCGGTTAGCGTGACCGGGCCGATGCCGTTCACGTAACTTCCGTGGTTGCTCCGCGGTACCCATTCGCTGACGGAGTAGCGACCGGCCCGCGCTCATCTGGACGGCGCCTTGTTGAGCCAGTCCAGGCCGGGCGCACCTCGCGCAGGGTCAAAGCGGCGAATACTGCCTCGATCTGGGCTTTGTTGAGGGTTTCCTTCTCCAGTAACTCAAGTACCAATGCGTCAAGTACATCGCGATTAGTCACCAAAGCTTCATAGGCCTCTTGGTGTGCTGCTTCGATGAATGCGCGGACTTCTTCGTCAATAGTTGCGGCAACCTCCTCGGAGTAATCGCGCACCTGCCCAATATCGCGGCCGAGGAACACCTCGCCCTGCTCCTTGCCGTAGCGGACCGCGCCCAAGCGCTCGGTCATGCCGTACTGCATGACCATCGCGCGGGCAAGTGCCGTTGCTTTCTCGATGTCATTTGACGCGCCGGTTGTCGGATTGTGGAAGATTAGTTCTTCAGCCGCCCGGCCGCCCAGCATATAGGCGAGTTGGTTGAGCATCTCGCTTCTAGTGGTCGAGTACTTCTCCTGCTCTGGCAACACCATCGTGTATCCGAGGGCGCGACCACGCGGCAAAATCGTGATCTTATGCACGGGATCATTACCCGGTAACGCTGCAGCAACGAGTGCATGCCCGGCCTCGTGGTATGCCGTGATCTTCTTCTCTTCGTCGTCCATCACCCGGGTACGCTTTTGTGGGCCGGCAATCACGCGATCAATCGCCTCATCAAGTGCAAAATCGTCAAGGAAGGACTTACCCTCGCGAGCGGTAAGGAGTGCTGCTTCGTTCAGCACATTCGCGAGGTCAGCACCGGTGAACCCTGGGGTGCGCCGGGCAACCGCACGCAAGTCAACGTGCTCAGCCATCGGCTTGCCCTTTGCGTGCACCTCGAGGATGGCTTCGCGACCATTTAGGTCGGGGCGCTCGACCGCGATCTGTCGATCAAAGCGGCCCGGACGCAGTAACGCTGGATCCAAGATGTCGGGGCGGTTGGTGGCAGCGATCATGATGACATTCTGGGTGACGTCAAAGCCGTCCATCTCGACCAGCATCTGGTTCAAAGTCTGCTCACGCTCATCGTGGCCACCACCTAGCCCGGCGCCGCGGTGACGACCAACCGCGTCTATCTCATCAACGAAAATAATTGCGGGAGCATTGGCTTTGGCTTGTTCGAACAAATCACGCACGCGACTTGCACCGACACCCACGAACATTTCGACAAAGTCAGAGCCTGAGATAGAGAAGAACGGAACGCTGGCTTCACCGGCGACCGCACGTGCCAACAAAGTCTTGCCGGTGCCGGGCGGGCCGTAGAGCAAAACTCCCTTGGGGATCTTCGCGCCAACCGCTTGGAACTTCGCCGGCTCCGCGAGAAACTCCTTGATCTCCTGAAGTTCTTCGACAGCTTCCTCGGCGCCAGCAACATCAGCGAAAGTTGTTTGCGGCATGTCCTTGGTGATTAGCTTGGCTTTGGACTTGCCAAAGTTCATTATGCGCGAGCCCCCGCCTTGCATCTGACCCATGAAGAAAAAGAGCAAGAAAACGATCAGCGCAATCGGCAGCAGCGAGACCAGCAAGGTCATCAGCAGGCTTTCGCTCGGAACGACCACGTTGTAGCCGCCGGCTAATTGCCCAGCGTCGGCTTTTTGCTGCAGGAGCTCTTGGAGGTTGACCCCTTGTCCCGTCACATATGAAGTGCGGACTTTGGTGCCGTCTTTCAAGGTTAGGTCCAGGACCTGATCACGGTCGGTTATCACCGCCGTATCAACATTGCCCGCCTGGATATCACTGACCGCAACCCCGGTATCTACCTGCTCTGGCCCCCCGAGCCCAGAAATTAGGCTGGAGCCGAGCAGGACGAGCAGGACGGCCAGCACGATCCAAAAGATCGGTCCACGAATAAGGCGCTTGAAATCCACCTCCTGACGGTACTACGAGCCCGATGAACCCACACCCGCACGGTTACCCATTCCACGCTGGGCTAACCCAGCCCACCACGCTGGGCTAACCCAGCCCACCACGCTGGGTGCGCGCGTTTTTGTCGTGAAAAGGGGCATTTTCTGAAGTTTCACGACAAAAACGTGCGCACCCAGCAAAAACCGTCGTCGGCTGGAGGTGGTGACGGAGGGTTAGCCACCGTAGACGTGCGGGGCCAGCGTGCCCACGCAGCGCAAATTGCGGTACTTCTGGGCATAATCCAAGCCGTAGCCCACGACGAATTCATTGGGGATATCAAATCCCACATAACGAGCGTTGAGTTCAACTTTCATGGCCTCGGGCTTGCGCATCAAGGTGAAAACCTCAACCGAGGCCGGCCCGCGCGAACTGAGGTTGCGCATCAGCCACGACAATGTCAGCCCAGAGTCCAAAACATCCTCAACCAGCAGCACGTTGCGGCCGGCGATATCGGCATCTAGGTCTTTGAGGATCCGCACCACGCCACTGCTCTTGGTGCCCGAGCCATATGACGAGACCGCCATCCAGTCCATGTCCGAACTGCGCTTTAGGGCCCGCGCCAGATCCGCCATCACCATTACCGCGCCCTTGAGCACCCCAACCAGCAGCAGATCCTTATCGGCGTAGTCGGCCTCGATCTGCACCGCCAACTCCGAAATCCGTTCTTTTATCTGCTCCTCTGTTAGCAGCACATGGGCAAGATCGGCTCCGAGATCTTCTGGCTGCAACTTTTACTCCCACTATTGGGTTGGACGGATAACCGTAAGCCTGTCATACGCACGCTGCGCCTGAACTCCCCCCGGCAAAAATGCCGGCCCCTGCCCCGTCCACTTAGCTACCAGCTGGTCGACAGTTAGCACGTGGTCACGGCTTAAGTCCCCTGGCACCACTCCGGCAGCTACGCACATCGCGCGAATCAGACGGGTGCGGATCGCTCGTGGGATGCCGTCCAGCGCATTGACTTCAACCGCCACCACGCCGTCTTCAATAGTTACCGCATCCTCAAATAATGCATCGGCTAGCTCATCAAGGGCATCGGCGTCATCACGCAACATGCTGGCCGAGCGCGCCAGGCCAACTACCACTCCCGGGCCGAGTGCATCACCTAGGGAACCCAGAATTTGACGCACGCGCACGCGCGCAAATCGGGGATCCGAATTATGTGGATCACGCCAAGCCAGCTCACCAATTTCAGTTAGCACTTCTGTTGCAGACTCATGGACGTCTGCACGCGGTACTTCGAGTAGCGGCCGGTGCCACAACCCATTGACCGCCGCCATCGCCGAAAGCGAGCGGGCCCCAGACCCACGGGTTAGTCGAAGTAGCACGGTCTCAGCTTGATCCTCTTGGGTATGGCCAAGCAGCACCACCTTGGAGCCAAGTCGCTGCGCACTTGCAGTTAGTGCTGCATAACGTGCATCACGGGCCGCCGCTTCCATCCCGCCCGATCCGCCAACCTGAACTGCCACCACCTCAACCGGGCTGAGCCCAAGGCGCTCGCATACCTCTGCCGCCCAGGCCGCGGTCTGGGCTGAGCCCTCCTGCAATTGATGGTCGACGATGACCGCGCCGGCAAAGAGCCCTTGCCGCTGTGCCACCCAACTTGTTGCCGCAGCCAAGGCCAGTGAATCCGGCCCGCCCGAGCAGGCAACCAGCACCCGGTCACCTGGTTCGCAGTCGCCGAGCGCGCCCGCGACCGCATGACGGATTTGGACGGTGGCTTCGCATGCCGGTGCCATCAACTTGCCATCCGCTTGATCCATGCACCCGGGTCGGTGATCTCAGTTCGGGTCGGGAGCGTCTGAGGCGAGGTCCACACTTGATTGAACCCTGACATGCCAACTGCATCAACAACGTGGCGCACGAATGCAGCGCCATCGGTGTATTGCCGCAGTTTCATCTCCATACCTAGTGCGCGACGAGCTACTGCCTCTATGGCCTTTGGACTATTCCTGCGCTGAGTGAACCGCTCACGAATCAACGCGACACTCGGGATCACCTTCGGCCCAACATCATCCATCACCACATCAGCGTGACCCTCAAGTAGTGACATCACACCGGTCATCTTGTTAAAGACTTCACGTTGCTCAGGTGATTGCACCGCCTCCAGCAGACTCGTCCTGCGGGCAATGGATCCCATCACCGCCGTGACGCGGCGTAACGTATCATTGAAACTGAGATCAGATGCCTCGATGAATTCGTTGACAAGAGATGCGATATAGCCACCGAGCCATGGCACCGCACCAAATTGCACGCGGTGGGTCTCTTCATGAAGGCACACCCAGAGCCGAAAATCTCTAGACTCAACTTGCAACTGCTGCTCCACCTGCACAATGGTCGGGGCAACCAGCAGCAAGCGACCGGGTTGCCCGGGCTCGGTAAATACCTCGTACTGGCCAAGTACCTTTCCGGAGAGCCAACCAAGAACCATACCGAGTTGCACAGCCGAACCGCTGGCACCAATACTGCGAACAAGTGCCGGCGGCCCACCATCTTCAACGCGTTCGGTAAGAGACTTCAACGCTACCTGCATCCCGGCGATATTGGATTCAATCCATGCCCGGCGATCAACAACCTGCGCCCGCGAGCCGCTCGGCGCAATCAATCCAGTTACCCGCCGCACGGGCTCAACCGCCTCAAGAGCTAGTTCGCGCAGCATGTCGACCGCCGCCTGAGTCTCAAGTCGCGTCAGCACCGGACCACTAGTCGCAAACCTGGTGGCCGTAGCAATTGCCAACGGCCAGTCGACGGACTCGGTAGCCAAATTGTCAGCGGCCATCTGGGGCATTTGCATCTGGTGGGCGGCAAGCAACAGCTACGCAACTGCCTTCCAACATCCAATCCCCCGCCACAAATGACACGAGTGCTACATCGCCGCGAGCAACTTCAAATGCACTCAAATTCGTCCGCAAGATGCCGTGGCCTTCGGTTACTAGCACGATAGAAAACCCAGCGGTCACGCTAACCGGACCACCCGAAGTGTCGATTCGCTGCGCCCGAAAGTACGGGTCGGCCTGCGCGGGCAGCACCGAAACCAACCCGGCGCTTTGGATTTGCGCCGCTGGTAGCACCAGTTGATCTAGATCACCAGCCGTTACCGCGGAAAGATCAAGAGCCTGCAGTGCGATATCGAATCCGAGGTCAAGATGACCATCTTTGGCCCCATCAACAGCGAACCCTTGCCACTCCAGCAGAATTGACAGATCGGTTGGCTCCTGCAGTTCGAGCACGAAGACCCCATCAGCCACGGTGTGCGGTAGGCCCGCCGGCACAAGCATCGCATCACCGGGATGCACAACCTTGGTTTGCAGTGCACTAAGTAGTGCATCACTGTCGCGTTCGCGTACCCAAGACGAAACCTGATCCAGCGTCATCGCATCCTTGAAACCCACCCCGACTTCGGCGCCAACGGGGGCATCAAGTACGTACCATGCTTCGGTCTTGCCGTGTGACAGCCCGAGGTGAGTCCTCGCAAATGCCCGATTCGGGTGCAAGTGCACCGGCAACCGCTGACCCAGATCAAGTAATTTTACGAGTACCTCGGTGCTCGAACCATAACGTGCCACATGCTCAGCACCCAGCCAAGCCAGTGGATCATCGTCAATCGCTTCCACAAGTAATCGGCCGTCAGACAACACGCTGTAGCCCTGCGGCGCCTGCCCAAAGCGGGCGGTCGTTGACCCGATCCACTCCTCGGGCCGACTGGGCCCGCCCGGGCCGTGGCGCAGCGCACCGATTCGGTCACCACCCCGATAGAAATGGTCAAACTGATTTACCGGCAGCAGCATCGCAGTCGCGGTCATCCTGCACAACCACACTTCGCTAGTTTCGTCGCGAATACATCAACTGATTGTCGTGCAGCAATTAGGTTCTTGACGTTGTTCGCGATGATCGCAAAGACGAGTACTCGCCCATCTGCATCCTTGACCGTGCCCGTCAAACCAATAACACCGGTTAGTGTTCCCGTCTTCGCATGTACGTAGCCAGCACCACGCGAAGTCGGCCCCGTCAGAAAGCGATCGGCCAAGGTTCCGGTGGCGCCGGCTACCGGCAATCCGGATCCGATAGCTGAAAGCTCCGGGGTGGTGTTGCGTGCTACTTCCGCCAGCAAGGCGCCATAGGTGCCAACCGAAACCCGGTCACTGCCAGAGAGTCCACTGCCATCGGCAATTACTAGGCCAGCGGTCGGTAACCGTAATTTCTTAAGGGAAGCTGTCACTGCTTTCGCCCCGCCAGCAAATGACGCACCATCTCCGGTCGCCCCACCCACCAGATGTGCAAGTGACTCGCCCATGTCGTTATTGGAGTCGGTAAGCATTCGTTCGACGAGTTCAGAAATCGGCGGCGACTCAACTCGTGCGATTTCGGTGGCGCTGGCTGCGGCTTTGCCCACTGTGGTTTTGGTTACTTCAACACCGGCTTTAGTTAGGTAGCCAGCAAAAACCTGCGCCGCTTGTTTGGCTGGGTCACTGACCCGTAAGAGTGCACCTGGTCGCACCCGGCCTTCACCGACCATTAAAGCGCTAACCGGCGCCGCGATTCCAAAGCGCGTTGCCCGCTTTGGCCAGTTCGGGCCCGCGGTCGGACCGGTAAATAGCGAGTCGTCGTATTGCAATTGCACCGGTTGATCTGGTAGCGCGGCCGACGTCAAGTCAGCAAGTGCCTTTAAGGATGCTGAGCCGCCAGCGAGTGGGTCACCACCACGGGCGCGCACCAAGGAGGTGTCACCGCCGCCTATCAAGGTGATGGTGTTGCCCTCGCGTACTACCTTGGTTGCCAGCCGAACCTTGGGGCCAAGTACCTCAAGGGCGGCGGCGGCCGTCAATAACTTAATCGTGGATGCAGGTATCCGGGCTATGTTGGGGTTGATCTCAAGTAAAACCGAATCGGTGGCCGGATCAACAACCAATGCGCTGTAGCTGCCCAGGGCGTTGTTCGAAAGTACTCGAGCGGTGGCTTTTTGGACTCCGGCCGGAGTGGGAGCCGGTGCTTTCGAACCGGCCACCGCGGTGGCACTTAATACCGGCCCAGCGGGCGGGATGGGGTTGGCCGCGGTTGCCGGCGCAGCCAGCGGCAATCCGGCTAGCAGAGCTAGGGACAATCCACCAGCCCAGGTGCCGCCCGAGCCAAATCGCGGTTTCGATGGTGCCCTTGTACCCACAATAGGAGAGACTACGTCACACGCAGCCCCTGACCTTCGATGTCACAATCGAGATTCCCGGCGGAAGCCGCAATAAGTACGAAATCGACCACCTCACCGGGCGGATTCGCTTGGACCGCATGCTTTTCACTTCAACGCGATACCCGCACGACTACGGCTTCATCGAAGACTCGCTGGGGCTAGATAGTGACCCGCTAGATGCTCTCGTCCTGCTCGGTGAGCCCACTTTTCCCGGGGTGCAGATCAGGTGTCGCGCCGTCGGAATGTTCCGAATGACAGACGAAGCCGGCGGCGATGACAAAGTGCTCTGCGTGCCAGCAAGTGACCCACGGGCCGAGCACCTACGCGATATCCACCACGTTCCCGAGTTTGATCGACTTGAAATTCAACACTTCTTCGAGGTGTACAAAGAACTTGAACCCGGCAAGAGTGTCGAGGGTGCCACCTGGGTGGGGCGCGCCGAAGCTGAAGATGAGATCCAAGCTTCATGGGCTAGGTACCAAGCCACCGGCCACAAGTAACGCACTAAGTGCGCTTGCCCGCGGTGACTTGGAACTCGGTGCCGAGCCACGAATTGCTCAAGTGATAGCAACGAGCCGGCTTTCACATAGGACGTGATCGGTGAGCTGCAGCGCGAGGCAGCAAGTCGCTGTGGACAACGTCACGACAAATAGCACGTACCAGATTGCTTTGATGTACCAGCGGGGCAAATAGGTGCGCTGGCTGCCATCTTCAATGTTGGCCACCTTAGGGGCAAGGCGCCCCACTCAGGTCGATCCTGGGCTAGCTAGCCACCGGAGAGGCACTGGATGCTGCCTCGCCGTCAACATTGACTACTACTTTCAGCGGGGCAAAAGTCTGAATACGGATCGGTTCCGGCATAGGGGTTAATCCATAAGACTCGAGCGATCCTTGCCCGGCAAGTCGCACCAAATACTGAGCAAACAACAGGGGCAGGGGCTCCGCGGGATTGTCGCAAATCAGGAGGTGTGCGTATCCCAAGACCGGCCACCCCACTAAAGGTGCACCCTCGGCCATCATGATCT